>NZ_RZSX01000010.1:0-20716 GCF_004023105.1 Mesorhizobium sp. M5C.F.Ca.IN.020.32.2.1
ATTATTATCTGCGCATCATCAAGATCATGTGGTTCGACGAACCGGTCGGCGGCTTCGTGCCGATGGCGACCGAACTTCGCGTGGTGCTCGGCGTCTGCGGCGCCTTCGTGCTGTTCTATGTGCTGATCGGCGGGCCGATCGGCACCTATGCCGAAGCCGCCGCCAAGACGTTTTTCTGACGGGATGGCATTTCGGCTGGCTCCAACAGCGGCCTCGGAAGGGTTCCGGCTCGAGGCACATGATACCGTCGGTTCCACTAATGCGCTGGCGCTGGACCATGCGCGGGCGGGAGATCCGGGCAAGCTCTGGGTCGTTTCAAAAAAACAGGAAAGCGGACGTGGCCGGCGCGGCCGGGTCTGGGCGACGCCCGAGGGCAATCTGGCGGCAACGCTGCTGGTGGTCACCAATGCCGAGCTTCGCTTGGCCGCGACACTCGGCTTCGTCGCCGGCCTGGCGCTGGCCGATGCGCTCGACGCCGTCGTGCCGAAGGGCAGGATCGCAATCGGCCTCGACGGCGGCAGCGATGGAAGAAACCGTTTCGAGCTGAAATGGCCGAACGATGTGCTCGCCTCCGGCGCCAAGCTTGCCGGCATCCTGCTGGAAACGGCGATACTCGAAGGCGATCGCTTCGCGGTGGCTGTGGGCATCGGCGTCAATGTTGTGGCTTATCCCAAGGATTTGCCTTATCCGGCGACATCGCTCAGCGCGCTGGGCGCTGCTTGCGATGCCGAGACGTTGTTTCTGGCGCTGTCGGATGCCTGGAGCGAGAATGCGCGGCTGTGGAATGATGGGCGCGGGCTTTCCGCCGTCAGGCGGCGCTGGCTGGCGCGCGCGGCAGGGCTTGGCGGGCAGGTTGCTGTCAGAATTGACGGTAATGTGGTGCGCGGCACGTTCGAGACCATTGACGAGGACTGCCGTTTCGTGATCCGCGACGATAAGGGTTCGGTTCTGACGATCGCCGCCGGCGACGTGCATTTCGGTGCGGTCGCGTCGGCCCAGGTTTGACGGGTCAGGTTTGACGGGCCCCAGTTTTGAAGGGCCTGGCTTGACCGCCAGGAAAGGAAAGATCATGGCGACAGCGGAAAACGCCGAACTCGTCTTCGTGCCGCTCGGCGGCGTCGGCGAGATCGGCATGAACTTCGCTCTCTATGGCTACGGCCCGGTCAATGCGCGCGAATGGATCGTTGTCGATGTCGGGGTCACGTTTCCCGATGCCAGCCTGCCTGGCGTCGACCTGGTGCTGCCCGACACGCGCTTCATCGAGGAGAACGTCGCCAATCTGCGCGGCATCATCATTACGCACGCGCATGAGGACCATTACGGCGCGCTGCTCGATACATGGCCGAAGCTCAAGGCGCCGGTCTGGATGACGCCGTTCGGGGCCGGATTGCTGGAAGCCAAGCGGCAGGGCGAGCAGGGCGCACCGAAGATCCCGGTGACGATCTACCGCGCCGGCGAAAAATTCAGTGTCGGCCCGTTCGAGATCGAGGCCATCCCTGTCGCGCATTCGATCCCCGAACCGATGTCGCTGGCGATCACCTCGCCGGCCGGCACCGTCATCCACACCGGCGACTGGAAGATCGATCCGGCGCCGACGATCGGGCCGATGACCGACGAGGCCCGCTTCCGCGCCTATGGCGACAACGGCGTGCTGGCGCTGATCTGCGATTCCACCAATGCGCTGCGGGAAGGGGAGTCGCCGTCGGAAGTGGCGGTGGGCGAGGGCCTCAAGGGCGTCATCCAGAGCGCCAAGGGCCGTGTCGCGGTCACCACTTTTTCCTCCAATGTCGGGCGCATCGTCTCCATTGCCAAGGCGGCACGCGACGCCGGCCGCCAGTGCCTGGTGCTCGGCCGCTCGCTGAAGCGCGTCATCGATGTTGCCGGCGAGCTCGGCTATATGGACGGGCTGCCCGAATTCATCGCCGAGGAGGATTTTGGGTTCATCCCGCGCGAAAACCTCGTCATCATCTGCACCGGCAGCCAGGGCGAGCCGCTTGCGGCATTGGCAAAACTGTCGCGCGAGGAGATGAAATCGGTGTCGCTGACAGCAGGCGACACGGTGGTGTTTTCCTCGCGCACTATTCCCGGCAACGAGAAGGGTATCCTCGAGATCAAGAACCGGCTGATCGATCTCGGCATCAAGATCATCGAGGACGGCGATGCGCTGGTGCACGTCTCCGGCCATCCGCGCCGCAGCGAATTGCGCAAGATGTATCAATGGGTGCGCCCGCAGATCGGCGTGCCGGTGCATGGCGAGGCGGCGCATCTGGTAGCGCAGGGGTCGCTGATGTCGGTGTCGGGCATCGGCCAGGTGGCGCAGGTCCGCGACGGCGACATGCTGCGGCTCTATCCCGGTGCGGCGACGATCATCGACCAGGTGCCATTCGGCCGTATCTACAAGGACGGCAGGCTAATCGGCACCGACCAGGCGATGGGCATTCGCGACCGGCGCAAGCTGTCCTTTGCTGGCCATGTCGCGGTCAATGTCGTGCTCGACGACAAGTATGAGCTCGCCGGCGATCCCGATCTGGTCGCCATCGGCGTCGCCGAGGCCGACGCCCGCGGCGAGAGCCTGGAAGACCTGATGATCGATGCGGCAATCGGCGCCGTGGACTCCATCCCCCGTCAGCGCCGAAGAGATCTCGACCTCGTGCAGGAGGCAGTGCGCCGCGCCGTCCGCGGCGTCGCCAATGAAGCGTGGGGCAAGAAGCCGCTGGTGACGGTGTTCGTCACGCGGTAACTTTCGGAGCACGCTATGCTCGGACGCCTGAACCATGTCGCGCTTGCTGTGCCGGATCTGGCCGCGGCGACAGCGGCCTATCGCGATACGCTCGGCGCTCAGGTGAGCCCGCCGCAGGCGTTGCCGGAACATGGCGTGACGGTGGTGTTCGTCGATGTCGGCAACACCAAGATCGAATTGCTGGAGCCGCTCGGCGAGGATTCGCCGATCGCAGCATTCCTCGAGAAGAACCCCTCGGGCGGCATGCATCATGTCTGCTACGAGGTCGACGACATTCTTGCCGCGCGTGATCATCTCAAGGCCAGCGGCGCCCGCGTCCTTGGCGACCCCGACCCGAAGATCGGCGCGCATGGCAAGCCGGTGCTGTTCCTGCATCCCAAGGATTTCTTCGGCACGCTGGTCGAACTGGAGCAAGCATGAGCTGGGTTTCGTTTCTCGCCCTGTTCTTCATCACATGGTGGGTAGTGCTGTTCGCCATCCTGCCGTTCAGTCTGAGGACGCAGGACGAGGATGAGGACGTGACGCTGGGCACTGTACCCAGCGCGCCGCGCGGATCGCATATGCTGCGCGCCGTGCTGCGGACGACAATCGTCACGATGGTTCTTCTTGGCATCTTCTATGGCATTACGAGGGGGCTCGGCCTCGGCATCGACGACATCCCGCACATCGTGCCGGATTTTAGCCAGAGACCCGAAAATTAGACCGCCGGGCGCGGCTGGTCACATCTTGCATGCAAGCACCAATCCGGGCTGGAAGCCGATGCAGGTTCCGAACCCGCTGTGCTGGCGCTTGGTAAAGTGGTCTAGCAATTTGTCGTGCTAACCAGATGATTGCACAAAAAAAATGCAAGGCACGAGGCCTTGCAATTTAAACGCGTCCGATCTGTTTCCGGTGTCCGGCGGCAGCGAGTAACCGCGCCTAGATCGCATCCTCCCAAGACTTTGACCGCGTAGGAGGGCAGATTTCTTTCCGCCCTCTCGGTTATCGGGGCACATTAGACCAAGGCGGGTGAAAATGTCACGCAGAATTTTGCCTGGAAATAAGCAATCTCGTGCTGCAGTGCACAATAGTGTGGCAGGCGTTGCTTGCGAAACGACCAGCAAGGCGGATGCGGCACTGCGGCGCCCTTTGCGACACCCGATGGGCGGGTTTCCATTCCGTCATGAAATGGCTATGAAGCCGGGGCAGGCAAGCCTGCGCTGCGCCGATTCCGGTGCGGCAATCCTCTCTCTTACGGACCAGTCCATGCGTTTGTCGCGCTATTTCCTGCCTATCCTTAAAGAAAATCCGCGCGAGGCCGAAATCGTCTCGCACCGGCTGATGCTCCGCGCCGGCATGATCCGCCAGCAGGGGCAAGGCAGTTTTTCCTGGCTGCCGCTCGGCAAAAGGGTGCTGGACAAGGTCTGCCGGATCATTCGCGAGGAGCAGGACCGGGCCGGCGCGCTCGAGATCCTGATGCCGACCATCCAGTTCGCCGAGCTGTGGCGCGAAAGCGGTCGCTATGACGACTATGGCAAGGAGATGTTGCGCATCAAGGACCGGCAAGACCGGGACATGCTCTACGGTCCGACCAACGAGGAGGTGGTCACCGAGATTTTCCGCGCCTACGTGAAGTCCTATAAGGATCTGCCGCTCAATCTCTATCACATCCAGTGGAAATTCCGCGACGAGGTGCGGCCGCGCTTCGGCGTCATGCGCTCGCGCGAGTTTCTGATGAAGGACGCCTATTCCTTCGATCTCGACTTCGAAGGCGCCAAGGCGGCCTACAACAGGATGTTCGTGTCCTATCTCAGGACGTTCACGCGCATGGGGCTGCAGGCAATCCCGATGCGTGCCGACACCGGGCCGATCGGCGGCGACCTCAGCCACGAATTCATCATCCTGGCCGACACCGGCGAGAGCCAGGTTTATTGCCATCGCAACTATCTCGCGCTTGATGTGCCGGGTGCGGACACGGACTTCTCCAACGATGCCGAGATCGGCCAGATCGTCAAGACATGGACGACGCCCTATGCCGCGACCGACGAGATGCACGACGAGGCCGCGTGGGAGAAGGTTGCGAGAAGCGACCGGGTCTCGGCGCGCGGCATCGAGGTCGGCCACATCTTCCATTTCGGCGACAAATATTCGAAGCCGATGGGCGCCAAGGTGACAGGGCCCGACGGCAAGGATCATTTTGCCTCCGGGGGTTCCTACGGCATCGGCCCGACGCGGCTGGTCGCGGCGATCATCGAGGCCAGCCACGACGACAACGGCATCATCTGGCCGGAGGCGGTGGCGCCTTTCGACATTGGCCTGATCAACATGAAGGCCGGCGACGCCGAGTGCGACCGCGTCTGCGACGAACTCCATGCGGCGTTTGTCGCCGTCGGCAAGGATGTGCTCTACGACGACACCAATCAGCGGCCGGGCGGCAAGTTCGCCACCGCCGACCTGATCGGCCTGCCGTGGCAGGTGATCGTCGGGCCGCGCGGCGTGGCGGCCGGCGAGGTCGAAATCAAGAACCGCAGGACCGGCGAGCGCGAGACGCTGCCGATCGTGGACGCGAAGAAGCGCTTCGGTTTTGCCGCATGAGCGAAGCGGCAGTAGCGAAACCCCCGGCCGCGGGACCTTTTTCCGTCTTCGAACGCATGGTCGCGTGGCGCTATCTGCGCTCGCGCCGCAAGGAGACGGTGATCTCCGTCATCGCCTCCATCTCGTTCCTCGGCATCATGCTGGGCGTCGCCACTCTGATCGTCGTGATGGCTGTCATGAATGGGTTTCGCGCCGAGCTCCTGACGCGCATCCTCGGCGTCAATGGCCATCTGATCGTGCAGCCGCTCGACATGCCGCTGGAGGACTATGCGCAGGTCGCCAGCCGCATCAACGGCGTGCCCGGCGTCCAGTACGCCATTCCGCTGATCGACGGGCAGGTTCTGGCGCAAGGCAATATCGGCGGCGGGTCAGGGGCGCTGGTTCGCGGCATACGCGGCGAGGATCTGGTTAAAATTTCGATCGTCGCCAACAATATCAAGCAGGGCTCGATCGCCGGCTTCGACACAAGCGAGGGCGTCGCCATCGGCAGCCGAATGGCCGACAATCTCGGTCTTGTGCTCGGCGACACGATCACGCTGATCGCGCCCGACGGCGATGTCACGCCGCTCGGCACGACACCGCGCATGAAGGGCTACCCGATCACGGCGATCTTCGAAGTCGGCATGTCGGAATATGACAGCTCCATCGTCTATATGCCGTTTTCGGAAGCACAGCTCTATTTCAACATGGATGGCCGAGCTCAGGCGATCGAGATCTATGTCGACAATCCCGACAATGTCGACGCGCTGAAACCGAAGATCGAAGAGGCGTCGCAGCGGCCGATCACCATGGTCGATTGGCGAGAACGCAACAGGACATTCTTCGATGCGCTGCAAGTGGAGCGCAACGTCATGTTCATGATCTTGACGCTGATCGTGCTGGTGGCAGCGCTCAACATCATTTCGGGCCTGATCATGCTGGTAAAGGACAAGGGCCACGACATCGCCATCCTGCGCACCATGGGCGCCACCCGCGGCGCGATCCTGCGCATATTCCTGATGACGGGCGCGGCGATCGGCGTGGTGGGCACCATCGCCGGCGTGCTGCTCGGCGTTGTAATCTGCCTGAACGTCGAGCGAATCCGCCAGTTCTTCTCCTGGCTGGCCGGCGAGAGGATGTTCAATCCCGAGCTCTATTTCCTGAGCCAGCTGCCTGCCCGCATGGATGCCAGCGAGACGATCTCGGTGATCCTGATGGCGCTGGTGCTGTCGTTCCTGGCGACGCTGTTTCCGGCATGGCGCGCGGCCAGGCTCGACCCGGTCGAAGCGCTGAGGTACGAATGATGGCCGAGGCCATTATCGAGCTGAAGAGCGTCGAGCGGCACTATGTCCAGGGGCCGCGCAAGCTCACCATCCTCAACGGCGCCGATTTTTCGCTGAAGCGCGGCGAGATCGTGGCGCTGGTGGCGCCGTCGGGAACCGGCAAATCGACGCTGTTGCACACCGCAGGACTGCTGGAGCGGCCGGACGCCGGCGACGTGATTCTGGCAGGCCGCGCCTGCGGGCGGCTTTCCGACGACGAGCGCACGGCGATCCGCCGAAACGATGTCGGCTTCGTTTATCAGTTCCATCACCTGCTGCCGGAGTTCACGGCGCTGGAAAACATCATGATGCCGCAACTGATAAAAGGGCTGACGCGCAAGGAGGCTGCCGAGCGGTCGGCGCAACTGCTCGACTACATGCAGATCGGCAAGCGCGCGCAGCACCGCCCCTCCGAACTGTCCGGCGGCGAGCAGCAGCGCGTCGCCATTGCGCGTGCCGTCGCCAATGCGCCGCTGGTGCTGCTTGCCGACGAGCCGACCGGCAATCTCGATCCGGTCACCGCCTCCTATGTGTTCGAGGCACTGGGAGCGCTGGTCCGGCAGTCGGGCCTGGCGGCGCTGATCGCCACCCACAACCACGAGCTTGCCTCGCGCATGGACCGTCGCGTTACGCTGGCCGACGGCAAGGTTGTTCCGCTTTAGGGATCTCGCACAGCGCTCCCCTTGTCGACGGCTTCGCTGCGGTCGCAAATGTGCGCCGCGCTGGCGGCAGGCCTGACGCGTCGCTGTCCGCCGCCCGCGCCCGACCGGGGCTTAGCGCGGGCCATGCCGACCGCCATAGAAGATTTCTGACGTCGCACCGATGATTTCCGCCCGTCTGTGTTGTCCTTATCAATGGGCGCGCCTGGATGGTCCAGCGGCCCGGATAGCAAGGTGGTCCATGAGATTGTTACAAGGTCGGAATGTCGTCGTCGTTGGAGGCAGCCGTGGTGTCGGCCGCTCGATCGCAGAAGCCGCCCTCAGCGAGAGAGCGACGGTCATGGCTGTCGCCCGCGGCGAGCCGGCGCTGGCGCAATTTGCCTGGGAAACTCCGGGCGTGAAGACGTTCGCGGTCGACGCAACCGTGGAGTCCGCCCCTGACGAGGTCTTTGCCGCGCTGGAGCCGGACGCCCTGGTGATCTGCGCGGGTGCCCTTGCCCCTTCCGCGCCCCTATATGAACAGAACTGGAAGGCGTTCTCCGCAAACTGGGAGACGGACGTCAAGATATCGTTCCTGTTTTGCAAGGCCGCGCTCCGACGTCCGCTCAAACCGGGCGCCCGGATCATTCTGATCTCCAGTGGCGCAGCCTTGACCGGGGGGCCACCGAATTCCGGCGGCTATGCCGGCGCAAAACGCATGCTGATGTTCCTGGCCGGTCATAGCCAGAAGGAATCGGATCGGCTCGGCCTCGACCTGCGCTTCATGGCGCTTGCGCCTATGCGCATCATGCCAGGGACCGGCGTGGGCGACGCCGGCATCGAGAGCATTTCGGCCTATATGGGCATCCGGCCGATGGAGTTCATCGCGGGCATGCTAGACATGCAAACGCCGGCCGAAGTGGGACGTGCGGTGGTCGCACTCGCCACCCAAAAACCGCAAGGATGTTTCTTCGCAGTGAGCGGTAGCGGGCTTGCGCCGGCGGGCTGAGGCGCGCGTAATGCAAACCGGACTCAAAAATGCCGGATCCGCATGACAGACGCCCAGGCACCTCTCAAGCCGATACGCCAGCCGGGCCAGCCGATCCTGGATCGACTGGCCTTCGAGCAGTTCACGGCGGTCCATCGCCGGGAACTTAAGCTCCATTGCTATCGCATGATGGGTTCGCTGCACGAGGCGGACGACCTCGTCCAGGACACGTTTCTGCGCGCCTGGCGTGCAAGGGCGGAGTTCGACGGGCGGGGTTCGATTCGCGGTTGGCTCTACACAATCGCGACCAACTCTTGCCTCAACGCCCTCAAGGCCAGATCGAGGACGCGTCGCATTCTCCAGCAGCCGGGACGGCCGGCCTTCCACGGACGGGCCACAGACGGGCCTGCAGCCGAGGTCACCTGGTTGGAGCCTTACCCGGATGCGGAGCTGCCAGGCCTCACTGATGGTGAGCCGGGTCCGGAAGCGCGCTACGAGACTCGCGAAGCCGTCCAGCTCGCCTTCGTCGCCGCGATCCAGGACCTGCCACCCAGGCAGCGCGCCGCTCTACTGCTTTCCGACGTGCTGGGATGGTCGGCTGTCGAGACGGCGGGACTGCTGGGTGGATCGACAGCTTCGATCAACAGCGCATTGCAGCGGGCCCGCGCAACCCTCGCGGCGCGATATCCAGAGGGACGTCCCATGCAGCGATCGAAGCCCGGCCGGGAAGAAGGCCTGCTGCTCGAACGTTACATGCAGGCCTGGCAGTCCGCCAATCTCGACAGCCTGATCGAGCTGCTGCGGGAGGACGCCACCTATCGCATGCCGCCCTGGCGGGAATGGTATCAAGGACGCGCGGCGATCCGCGGTTTCCTCGAGACCATCTGGGATAACTTTGCGGGCTTCCGCACCATGGCAACCGGTGCCAATGCCCAGCCGGCAGTCGGTGTCTATTCCCGCAGCCACAATGACCCTGCGTGGCGAGCCCATTCCCTGCATGTGATCGAGCCCGCAGGCGGCGGAATCGCGGCTCTGACGGTCTATGTGCCGCCGCTCGGCCCGAAATTGTTTCCGGCCTTCGGCCTGCCGCCGGCCTGGCGTCATGCCTAGAAGGCCTGGACCTCACATTCGCCAACCGGCCGACCGCGAGCCGCATTTTCCGGCAGGCGGTCACGGTGGGCTCTCAACGTTTCCTTAACCTTGCCGAACTGAGCGCCGGAATTGCGCGGCCGCTCGGATTGCGGCCGTTGACATTTGAACAAAATTAGAACAAAATACGAACATACTGAAAACAGGAGAGTGTTATGGCCGGTCTTGTTCAGGATGTCGTGTCACTGGTGTGCATGAGCACGTTTCTCATTTCCATGGCGATCTGGATCGGAGCGATGTGAGGCAGCGCTGAAAGACGTGCTCAAACGCTGACGTTCTTCACGGGGTGGGGCAGCCGTCGCAGCTCGGTGGTTCAGTGCTGCTTTGTCAGCCGGCCTTGCGGGCCGCTTCGACAAGCAAAGGTGCCGCGGGTCCGAAGATGTCCTCGAAGGCGGATTTCAGCGCGAGATCGAGGTCGGCCATCGCCAAGGGAAGGCCGAGGTCGACTAGGCTGGTGACGCCGTGATCCTGCACGCCGCACGGCACGATGCCGCTAAAGTGGCTGAGATCCGGCTCGACATTGATGGCGATGCCGTGAAAGCTCACCCAGCGCCTCAGCCTGATGCCGATGGCGGCGATCTTGTCCTCGGCCGGCGAGCCGTCGGGTCGGACCGGGCGATCCGGCCGCACCACCCAGACGCCGACGCGGTCCTCGCGCCGTTCGCCGCGCACGTTGAAGGTGGCGAGCGTGCCGATGATCCATTGTTCGAGCGCCGCGACGAAGGCGCGGACATCCTCGCGCCGCCGCTTCAGGTCGAGCATCACATAAGCGACGCGCTGGCCTGGCCCATGATAGGTGTATTCGCCGCCGCGCGCGGCCGCGAATACCGGAAAACGGTCCGGCTCGATCAGGTCAGCGATGCGGGCGCTGGTGCCGGCGGTGTAGAGCGGCGGGTGCTCGACCAGCCAGACCATCTCGCCGGCGGCGCCGCTTCGGATCGCTTCGGCACGCGCCTCCATGACGGCAAGCGCATCCGGATAGGCGGTGAGGCCGGGTTCGATCCGCCATTCGACCGGTGCCGAACCGGGCAGGGGCAGGAACGACGTGGCGATCTGGCTGCGTTCTGTCATGGCGTGTCTCGTGTCGCCTCACATATGGCGGCAATCGGCTGAAACGTCCAGTTCCGAGCGCGTTCCACCCCTTTGGAGCGTTATGCCGAATCCCGGGCAATTATTGCGCGACGCGCCCTTGTTTCGCCGGAAACGATTTGCTACACGCCGCGAGCCGGTTCGTTTCGGCTCCTACCACGTGCGGTCGTGGCGGAATTGGTAGACGCGCAGCGTTGAGGTCGCTGTGGGGCAACCCGTGGAAGTTCGAGTCTTCTCGACCGCACCAGCTTTATCCAATAAGCTGTTATTTTATTACGCAATTTTCTTTTTCACTACAGCTCTTCCCAAGTCTGTTTGTGCAAGCTGAAACACTGTGCGAACCTGCGGCTGGTTGGGCGCGGAATGCCGCGCGCTAAGCGCATGGTTGAGCCATCATCAAATGCCAGCTGCTTCAAAGACCCGAACCGTGTCGCGAAGCGGGCCATTGGGAATCCTCGGCAAAAAATGCGCTTTTCACGCAAGCTCACGCGGCTATCTATTGATGTGATGCGCGGCAAATAGTCCGCTGGTTGCATTATCTCGGGGCTTGTTTGCGGATGCGACATTCCAGCCGCATAAGCAAATAGTCGACTTCTTGTCTGGCCGCCGCCGACAACGCACTGCCCGGCTTGCGCTGGGCGTCGGACGCGATGGCACCGCGCTTCATCATCACATATTTGCGTACCGCAAGTCCCACACCGGGTTGCTGCTCATAGCGCAGGTAGGGCAGGTGGGCGTCGAAAAGATCGTGCGCCTTGTCGCGCTCGCCGGCGACAGACAATTTCACCACGTCGACGAGCATATCGGGGAAGGCATATCCGGTCATCGCGCCGTCGGCGCCGCGCTCCATCTCGAAGTCGAGGAAGAGGCCGCCATTGCCGGTCAGGATGGACAGCGGCCGCAGTGAGCCGTCCTTCTGAAAGCCGCGCAGCGCGCTGATCTTCTCCAGGCCCGGCCAGTCCTCGTGCTTGAGCATGAAGCAGGCCGGATTGTCGGTGACGATGCGGCGGATGACGGCCGGGGTCATGACGACCGAGAGGGTCAGCGGATAGTCCTGCAGGACGAAAGGAACATCCTCGCCGACCGCTTCGGATGCGTTGCGGAAATAGGTGACGATCTGGTCATCGGTGCGCAGCGCCGGCGGCGGCGCAATCATCACGCCTTGCGCGCCAACCTCGATCGAGGCGCGCGCAAGGCTGCGCATGGCGGCGAAGCCAGGGGCGGAGACGCCGACGATGACCGGCAGCCTGGTGCGCGCCACGATGCGCTTGACGATCTCGAGCGATTCGCCGGCGTCGAGCTTTGGGGCCTCGCCCATGATGCCGAGGATTGTCATCCCATCGACGCCGCAGCGCTCGTAGAAATCGACCATCGAATCAAGTGATTCCCAGTCGATCTTGCCATCCGCCTCGAACGGCGTCGGGGCAATGGTGTAGACACCTTTGGTGTCAGGACCGATGGCCATGAGATCCTCCTAAATTCAGCTTTCAGTCATAGCGCAGGACCGACGGTCCGATCCAACCCGGCAGTTGGTCCGGACTGGCGGGGCGCGAAGTAACCGCATGGTAAGCCTGCTTCGCTATCACATTGATAATGCCATCGATGGCTATTTGCATCTCGGTAAATTAGTATGTCGTTAACTATAGGGATAAGGGACTACAGTCCATCGACAAGATGGTCGTTGCGCCTTGCCTTGTTTATGGCAACTTACGTGGCAGGCGCGTCTGCACTAAGTCCGCAGTCTTTCTTCCACTTAATTCTAGTTTATGCTCAGAAATTCACCGTCGGTATTCCGATCTTGTTTATCAGTGGGGTCTGTTCTGCTGCGCTTATTTACGGCCGAGCAGAGCCAACTCGCTACGTCGTAGATTTGGTTCGAGGGCGCTGGCGTGCCTGTTTACTGGTTCTGCTGTTCTTCTTCGCGAGCTTGACCGCGTACTCTACCTATAAGATGGCCATCCCGTCCGTCGTTCCATTCTATGCGGACAACTGGTTAGCCGATCTGGATGAATGGCTGCACGGGACTGCGCCTTGGGAACTCACGCACAGGCTCGACAGCAATACGTGGTCGATCGTCGTCTTCAACAGCTATGAGGTGATTTGGTTTTTCCAATGGTTCGGCACCATGCTTTTCGTGTCTCTCTGGTCGGACAAGATTGGCCGCATCCGCTACCTCTGGGCAGCAGCGCTGACGTTATGCATCCTCGGCACCATCTTGGCCTCGGCGCTGGCGTCGGTCGGGCCGATCTACTACCACCAGTTTGTTGGCGAGGACCGCTTCAGCGGACTCAAGGTCGCCATGGACGGTCTCGACTATAGCCACATGGTACGGGAGCCCGCCGCATATCTTCTGACGGCTTACCAGAGCGGCCGGCCAGACCTTGGCGGCGGCATCTCGGCCATGCCAAGCATGCACGTCGCCTTTGCCACACTGAATGCCTATCTGCTTTCTTCCCTCAATATCTGCCTCGGTATTCTCGGTTGGATATTCGCAGCCCTAATAATGTACGGTTCGGTATATACCGGATGGCACTATGCTGTTGACGGCTACGTCTCTATCATTGTGGTGTCGGTGATCTGGTGGGTAACCGGACGCCAGCCAGCGCAAATTGAGACACAGTTTGCGATACGCCAACCCATAGAAGGTTAGGTGTGCGACGCCTGACAATGTCAGCCAGGGGCAACAGCGCTGGTTAATTTATTGGCCGCGCCAGCAATTGCAGACGCCCCACAGCGACGGCGAGGGTAAAACCCCTGGAAAAGAGAAGGTCTTGGCCGATCCCGGGAATGGCTTTGCTAAAATGAAGATCCAGCTTTAACCTTCTGCAGCGCATTTCCAGGTCGAAAACCGGGTTTGATCCTCTATCTGTCCGGTAACGCCGCACGGAACGGAGCCAGCGTCATGAGTGACAGCCAGGTCAAGGTAAGGATTGCGGGAGGGAACACCATTCGAAGCCTGCATGCCGACCTGCCAGTCAACGCCACGTTCCATATCTGGCTTAAGGCGGCCAAGCCGGACGTTCCGGGCTCGCTGTCTTTTTCCAATGTCCGTGGCAAGTTCGGCGAGGTGAGCGTTACGAACGCCGAAGAGTATGAATTCAGAATTTTTCACGTCTTCGGCGGTGGCAGTGTCGAACTCGACTACGACGCGGATCAGACCTCGGTATCGGTCGCCTACTGGTTCGCATTGGCCGACGTGCTGGAGACAGGCATTACAGTTATCCACACCAATCCGGGAAATGCCCCGCCGAACATTCCTGACAGCTATCATTTTCGCCCGCCGTTCGGCTGGATGAACGATCCAAACGGATTCGGCCGGTTTGGAGGTCGCCCACATCTCTTCTACCAGCATTATTCCCATGGGCTTCGGTGGAACACGATGCACTGGGGGCACGCCGTATCTTCCGACTATCTGCGATGGCGTCACATGCCCATCTTCCTGTTCCCGTCGGAAGATCTTACCGCAAGGCCCGACAAACGGGGCGGTGCGTATTCCGGCTCAGCCATCCCGCTTGCCGATGGCCCGGGTATTCGCGTCTTTTTCACCGAGCAGGTACAGGACCGTATCCCGGAACAGCAGATCCAGCTCACTGCCACTTCCAGCGACCTCATTACGGCTGGAAATGCCGACGTCATCCTGCCCTACCGCCCCCTTGACGAGGGATTGACCACCGATTTTCGTGACCCATACGTCTTCAAGGGACCGGATGGCCGTTGGAGAATGCTGCTGGGCAGCCAGAGCGATGAGGGCGGCGTTGTCTTGCTCTACGAAACCCACGACCATACGGCCGCCACCGGCTGGACATATATCGGCAAGCTTCTGGTCGAGAAACACTATCGGACGACGGCGATCGAATGTCCCTGTCTGCTGCCGCTCGACGGGCCTGCGACCGATCCCGCGACGCGCTGGGTTCTAATTCTCGGCCTGATGAATAGTGAGGACCAGTCCACCCGGCGCAAGAATCTGACAATGGCCATTGTCGGCTGGTTCGATGGTCAGACCTTTTCCAAGGAATTCGAACAGGAACTGGACTTCGGGACGGATAACTACGCCTTCCAGGCCTTCGTCGACGGTGATGCCATTGTCGGTATTGGATGGCTTGCCAACTGGGCCGATACCGGACCAGCGATCGATTTCCCCACAGCCATGACGTTGCCTCGCAACATCCATTTGTCTGCAGGCGAGTTGCATACCCCGCCCATCGGAGCAGCCGAGAGCCTGCGGAGCCATATTCTGGACCGAACGCGCCTTGCAGCCGGAGAGCAGGTAAGCTTTATCAACGGCTCCGTCGAAATCTTGTTCGAGTTGGAAAAGCCGGGTGCACATTTCCGCTTGAAGCTCCATCATCCAACTGTTCGCCTCGAGGTTGTCGTCGACGACGAGGGACTTGCCATTTGTCATGAAGACGGGGGCGCAGCTCAGTCTCCTCACTATATCGCCAAGGGAGCCCGTCCAAGACGGCTGCGGATATTCCTCGACTACGGATCGATCGAGGTCTTCGCGGATCACGGTCGTTGGGCTGGCACGAAGCGGATCAGCGGTTTTGAGCCGGTACAATCGGCACGTCTCATCGCCGAAACGGGCGCAGTTCTACACGCGACGGTATGGGCGCTCAAACCGTGACAAGGAGATCAATATTTCCAGTTTAGGATCGGGCGTCGTCAAACACCGACCAATGAACGAGGCCTTCGACGACGCCAAAGGCAAACTGTTCTTTCGCGCTGTAAATCAGCGGGTTGTCGCGAGCCATGTCAAGCAGTTCGGGTAGGGCATTGGCGACGACAATCCCGCGCGCACCCGGCAGGCCGAACATACTGCGATCGTTGTTGGTGTCGCCGGCGACCACCACCTCATCCAGGCCGATGCTGAGTTCATTGCAGAGCCAGGCCAGCGCCTGGCCCTTGTCTGCCGAACGCGGCAGGATATCGAGATCGCGTCCGCTGGAATAGATCATCGTCACTGACAGGCCGGCCTCGGCCAGAGCGCGCTCGATGCTGGCAAGGGCTTCCGGACTTGCTTCGTGCAGGTACCAACTCGATTTGAAGGCGTGTTGATAGCCATCGGGTTGGCGAACGGTGTCTTCGAGCGCTCCGAGCACCGCATCGACTTTCTCAAGAGACCAGCCTTCCGAAAACCTCTGGGTAAAGTGCCTCAGATCAGTAAAGTGTGCGAGGCGCGAGGTGTGCCGCGGACCGGCGAGCATTGTGCCGACACCGCCGATCACGTAGTCCGGCGCTGGCAGGCCGACTTCGTCGACGAAGTTCAAAATATCGTCGGCCAGACGACCGCTGTTGTAGACGAGAACCGGCCGGTGCTCGGGGTCGATCGCTTCCCATTTGGAACGGAAGCGTGATGTCGCCGGCGCGTCGCCTGCCAGAGTCCCGTCGAGGTCACTCGATAGAAGCGCGATCGGTTTCAATCGCCGTCGTTCCACGGCTCATCCCAATCATGGTCGTCGACCGCCTTCAGCACCGGACGTCCTTCGACAAGGCTGACAAGCTGCTGCGCGATACCTGTCCAGGTGAACAGGCTGCGCGCCTTGTGCGCGCCCATGCGACCCAGTCGGCCGTAGAGGCGCTGGTGCTTCATAGGCTTGACGATCGTGATGCCGAGATCTTCCTTGTCGAACGGATCACCGAACAGCGCGTGCCGGCCATAGCTGATCCCGCGATAGAGGCCGCCATGGATTGTAACCACGGTGGGCGTTCCGCAGGCCATTGCCTCGATCGCGGTCATGCCGAACGGCTCGTAGCGGCTCGACAGGACGAACATGTCCGCCGCCCGATACGTGTCGGCCAGATCCTCGTCGGCAACATATCCAGAGAAGACGACACGATCCTGCAAGCCTAGCTGTTCAACCTGTTCCTTGAGCTGGTTGAGGATCTTCTGTTCCTGCTCGTCCATGTTCTCGCCGCCGACAGCAAGTCTCAGGACCGCATCCGGCACACGCGGCGCCACCACGGAAAACGCATCGATCAGCAGGTCGTAGCCCTTGTTAGTGGCGAGCCGGCCGAGCGCCAGGATCGTTCGCCCTTCGAAGCCGAGCCGATGGCGGATCAGCCGGCGAGACGCCTCGCTGACGGGGAAGAACCGGTTGTCGTCGTAACCGGGCGGGATCATGTGCACGCGGTCGCGCTCGAGACTGTAGTCCTCGACCAGCATATCCAACTGCGGCGGCGTTGTTGCAATCACCATGGCACAGCTTCGATAGATGATGGTCTCGTGCTTTATGCGCTCGGTGAAATTAAACTCGGCCTCGAATGTATCGGCCTTGTCCGGGTAGTCCGTCTTCATCTGGCGCTGCTTCCATATGCCGAGCGAATGCGGCGTATGGATGTGCGGGATATTGAGAGCTTCCGACAGTCGCTGCCCCGCCACGCCCGCATCCCAGTAGTGACTGTTGATGAAGTCGTAGGAGAGGTTTTCCCTGCGAATCAGGCGCAACGCGTTTTCACACCACTCGAGAAGGTGGCGGTGGAGGTATTCCTTCGGAATAAAATCGGGTCCGCCGCAGGCGACACGCAGGACACGAACCCCGTCTGCCACTTCATCGATAGGAGGCTGGTCTTCAAATCGCCGCGTCCAGATATCGACGGCATAGCCCAATTGGGCCAGCTTTTTGGCAAGTTCCAGGACGTAGACCACCTGTCCGCCGGTATCGGCCGCGCCGAGTGGTGGGTTGGCAGCTACGTAGCCGTGGGTTGAAATGAGTGCAATTCGAGGTGTCGCCGCATCCGAGTTGACGTCCGGCATCTGTATCCTTCTCTACGATTCTGCACGCCCGCAGTCGAAAGCGTGCGCCAATTCACAACTATAGGGATTCCACCACCCATCCGCAAATTCCGAGCACGCGCTCAGGTCAGCGCAATTGACGCGATGGTAAGGCGAACCGGCTCTGTTGCATGTTTCGGTCACCGAGTGGCCTCAAACAGCGTTAGACGGTTGTCCGAGGATTTATGGTGTCCAAAGGCCGCCATTTCGATCGCTCTGTCGTCCTTTGCGCCCGTTAGTCTCTGGCCTCAGGAGCTGAGCCTACGCCTCCTTGAGGAGATGGCCGAGTGCGGCATCAACGTCCATCCCTCAACGGTTGCGCGTGGCTTCGCTCGCCGGTGAGGAAGGGTGGATTTCGTTTGATATTCCCGCGCATTGCGCAATAGAGCTGCGGAGCCTCAGGTCGAATCGTGCCGCCGCTCTATCTTTGTGTTTCAGCATCGGATTTCCCAAAACCGGTTTCCACTTCTGGGTCCGATGCTCTAGACCTGACAGGCACCTTTTCCGGAATTCTGATGGCGGGAGGCGCTGGTGGAAGGCCAGGACGAACAGACGACCGGCGCCAGGGCCGCTGAGGACAGCCACGCCGACATTTATGGCGAGGACGGCGCCATTCTGTCTTCGTTCCTTGCCGCGATCGGTGCAGCGATCGCCGATCGCGACACGCTGACGCTGAAGCGTGAAGTCGACGACCTGCACCAATCGGAACTTGGCGATCTGCTCGAGGCGCTTCATCCCGAACAGCGCCGCGCGCTGGTCGACTTGTTGGGCGCCGATTTCGACTTTTCCGCGCTGACCGAGGTCGACGAGGCGATCCGCCGCGACATCGTCGACAGCCTGCCCAACGCGCAGATTGCCCAGGGGGTGCAGGATCTCGATTCCGACGACGCGGTCTATATTCTCGAGGATCTCGAAAAGGAAGACCAGGACGAAATCCTGTCGCAACTGCCGTTCACCGAGCGGATCAGGCTGCGCCGCTCGCTCGACTATCCCGAAGAGACCGCCGGCCGCCGCATGCAGACGGAGTTCGTCGCGGTGCCGCCGTTCTGGACGATCGGCCAGACCATCGACTACATGCGCGAGGACAACAACCTTCCCGACCGCTTCAGCCAGATCTTCGTCATTGATCCGAGCTTCAAGCTGCTCGGCGCCATCGATCTCGACCAGATTCTGCGCACCAAGCGCTCGATCAAGGTCGAAGAGGTCATGCATGAGACCAGGCACGCCATTCCGGCCACGATGGACCAGGAAGAGGCGGCGCGCGAATTCGAACAATACGACCTTCTCTCCGCCGCCGTCGTTGACGAGAACGAGCGGCTGGTCGGCGTGCTGACCATTGACGACGTGGTCGACGTCATCCAGCAGGAAGCCGAGGAGGATCTGCTGCGCATGGGCGGTGTCGGCGACGAAGAGCTGTCGGATAGCATTCTTTCGACCTCGCGCTCCCGGGTTCCGTGGCTGCTCGTCAACCTGCTGACGGCGTTCCTGGCGGCCTCGGTGATCGGCCTGTTCGACCGCACGATCGAGCACATCGTGGCGCTGGCCGTGCTGATGCCGATCGTCGCGGGCATGGGCGGCAATGCCGGCTCGCAGACCATGACGGTCACGGTGCGGGCGCTGGCAACCAGGGACCTCGACATCTACAATGCCGGCCGCATCATCCGCCGCGAGATGGGGGTGGGCTTCATCAACGGCATCATCTTCGCCATCCTGATCGGCATCGTCGCGGCCGCCTGGTTCCGCGATCCCAATTTGGGCGGCATCATCGCAGCGGCGATGATCATCAACATGTTCGTCGCCGCACTTGCCGGCATCCTGATCCCGCTGCTGCTCGACCGGTTCAAGATCGACCCGGCCGTGGCCTCGGCGGTTTTCGTCACGACGGTCACCGACGTCGTCGGCTTCTTTGCCTTCCTCGGCCTCGCCACATGGTGGTTCGGCGTGCGCTGAGCGAACGTGCGGTTATGCCTTCAATTGACTTTTACGTAAATGCCATGCGATTTTGGAAGTGCCTGTCGGCCGATTCTGACGCGCGTCTGGACGATAGCGAGGCCGCATGGTTGGAACTCGCAGCGCGGCTGGGCATTTGGAGTGACGATGCGGGAATATTATTCGATCACCGAACTGACCCGCGAATTCGATATTTCGACGCGGACGCTGCGCTTCTACGAGGACGAGGGGCTGGTGCAGCCGATACGTCGCGGCCGTACGCGGCTGTTTCGCCCGTCGGACCGGCACCTCATCCGCCAGATCATGCGCGGCAAGAGACTCGGCTTTTCGATCAATGAAATCCGCGAAATCATCCAGATGTATAAGGAGCCGCCCGGGGAGGTCGGTCAGCTCAACCTGATGATCAAACGCATTGAGGAAAAGCGCGAGGATCTGCGCCAGAAGCGCCGGGACCTCGAAGAGACCTTGGCCGAACTCGACCAGGCCGAGGAATCCTGCGTCGAGCGATTGGTGGAGCTCGGCGTCAACACCTGACCGGCCCTTTCGATAATTCTACTCTGAAAGACCTTGCTGCACGTCTCAAATCCAGCGTCGCACCTTTTTCGCGTAGTCCCGGTATTTCTTGCCGAATTTCGTCGTCAGCACTTTTTCCTCGCCCTCAATCGCCATTTTCTGCGTTGCGAAGGCGGCGATGATCGCCAGCGGCAGGAACCATACGATCCCGGAGACAAGGGCCACGCCGATCAGCAGCAGTGTGTTGGCCAGATATATTGGGTTGCGGCTGACAGCAAAGGGGCCTGATGTCACCAGATGATCCGGCACGGCGTTTGGGTGGAGCGTCGTCTTTGCCCGAATCATGGTGCGGATCGCCGTGAACCAGAGTGCGACGACGCCGAACAATGCCACCCAGCCGGCCGCGAACAGGATGTCGCCGAGCAGGCCGCCGATCCATGGCAGCGGGTAGAGCAAGCCAAGCCCGATGCTGACGGCGATGGCCGCGACATAGATCAGCGGCGGCCAAGGTATAAACCCCGGTTTAGGTTGCCCCGGTTTCTGTTGATGGTCGGTCATTGTGCTCCTCCCTCCATCAAAGTGCTGTCGGCTTTGGCAGTGCAGGCGCCGGCGAGCTCGTTGAGATGTGCCTTCCATTCCGCAGCCTGGTCGTTGCGGTAGAGCCGATCAAGCGTGGCCTCGCCCTCGAGTGTATCGAGCATGCACACACAATAGCTGGAGCAGAACTCCGTGTCGCGCGATTGCTCGCACGATGTCTGGCATTCTTTCAGGAAGGTGACCTGCCTGGTCTCGACCGGTGCCGGCACCACTTGCGAAAGCAGCCAGACCGAGCCGATCAGCACCGGCTGGTGGATCAGATAGAAGGCGAGGCTGTGCCGGCCGATAAAGACCAGCAGATTTGTCCAGCGGCCGGGCGTCAGGCCCGCCAGCCGCGTCAGCAAGCCGGAAGTGAAGGCGAGTTTTGCCGCCGCGATGCCCACAAGCACGGCGCCGAACCATGGA
>NZ_RZSX01001100.1:0-1797 GCF_004023105.1 Mesorhizobium sp. M5C.F.Ca.IN.020.32.2.1
CTTCTTGGCCTGGTCGAACATATCGCGGACGCGGCTGGCGCCAACGCCGACGAACATCTCGACAAAATCCGAGCCGGAAATGGTGAAGAACGGCACGTTGGCCTCACCGGCGACCGAACGGGCAAGCAGCGTCTTGCCGGTCCCGGGAGGGCCGACGAGCAGCACGCCGCGCGGGATCTTGCCGCCAAGCCGCTGGAACTTCTGCGGATCACGCAGGAATTCGACGATCTCTTCCAGATCTTGCTTGGCTTCGTCGACGCCGGCGACGTCCTGGAAGGTGACACGGCCATGCGCTTCGGTCAAAAGCTTGGCCTTCGACTTGCCGAAGCCCATGGCGCGGCCGGAGCCGGACTGCATCTGGCGCATGAAGAATATCCAGACGCCAAGGATGAGGATCATCGGCAGCCAGGAGATGAGATAGCCGAACAGCGAATTGGAACCGTCGGATTCGGGGCGCGCGTTGATGGTGACGTTCTTGTCCTGGAGTCTCGAAACCAGCGACGGATCCCCCGGCGAATAGGTCTGGAAGCCGGTAGAGGTGTCGGTATAGGTGCCCGAGATGCGGGCACCCGCTATGGTCACCGTCTTGACCCGGCCGGCTGCGACATCCTGCAGGAACTGCGAATAGGGGACATCGCTCGCTGCTCCGCGCGTCTGCGGCGTCTGGAACAGATTGAAGAGAGCGATGAGCAGGACCGCTATGATCGCCCAGAGCGCGAGATTGCGATAATTCGGATTCATCAATTGTCCCGTTGGTGTCCGCTGGCGGACACGCGTCGTGAGAGGAAACTTGGGTCTAACATAGGGATGGCGCCTTCCCTTGCCAAGCAGAACAGCATGTCGCGGTTAAGCTTTCGCCCAAGATCAACTGGCAGTGTGGCCGCTAAAAGGCGTGGCAGGAAGAAGCGGCGCGCCGATCAGCGCGGCGACCGTTCCGGCCGGCGCCAGGTCGAAGGATGGCAGGAAGCGGGCAAAGGGCGCGACCACCGGGCATACCGCCATTCCCGGCAGGACCTGGCTGTCCTGCGCCGAACCGAGGCATTCGCCAAGAAGTTCATTTGCGCGCCACAGCACCGGCTCGGCCGCCAGGGCCGCGCGGACAAGGCTTGGCGGCGTGCCGTCGTCGGCAATTGGCCGTTTTGCGGCACGAGCCGCACCGAGCGGCGCGATCAAAAATGCACCTGGTTCATCGTCCAATGTGATCCTCCAGCGGCCGTCCCAGAGGGCATTGTCCACGGCAGGAGCAGCGGGCGGCAGGTTGCGGGTTTCGCGACGCAGGAAGATGCCGGCACGCCGTGCATCGACCACCGTCCGCGACAATGTGGCGCAAAACGGGGTCGCGAAAAATGGGGTTGTGCCAGATGGTCCGGCCCTCAGCCGATCGAGCAGCGCCTTGCTGCGAACCTGGTCGGGCAGAAAGGCAACGCCGCCGACAGTCGCCAGCAGGATGCGCAGCGCATAGGCGGCCGCCGCGTCGTCGCTGGCCGTCGCAAAGCCCGGATCGAGACGGATAAGGCCGGCGGTGGGCCTGCTGGCAAAGCCGCGGATCAGCGCGGCTGCGCGATGGCCAAGCTGTTCGCGCTCCACCGCAGCCCGCGCGGCCAGCGCCACCGCGTCTTCCACGCGCTGGGTACCATTGCGGTCGGCAAGTGCCGCGCGGATACGCGGCCTCTCGAAAGCCTCGTCTTCATTGGTCGGGTCTTCGACCCAGCCGACATTCGCGCGCTGCAGGAGTTCGCGCAGCGCGCGAATGTCGGCTGGGTCGAAGACCCGACCAATGAAGACGAGGCTTTCGAG
>NZ_RZSX01001101.1:0-1783 GCF_004023105.1 Mesorhizobium sp. M5C.F.Ca.IN.020.32.2.1
TTCTGGCCTTCCTGGCCTCGTCTCTGGCTGCGTTTGCGTTCCGGTCGTTCGTGTTTCAGCCATTCTCAATACCGGCGAGCAGCATGGTGCCAACGCTTGAGGTCGGCGACTATCTGTTCGCGTCCAAATTTGCTTACGGCTACAGCCGCCACAGCGTCCCCTTTGGCTTGCTGCCGATCGAAGGGCGGACGTTCGACACGGCGCCGGCGCCAGGCGATATCGCAGTCTTCAGGCGGCCGTCTGATCCCAGCACCGACTACATCAAGCGCATTGTCGGCCTTCCTGGCGACAAGATCCAGATGATCGACGGCATCAACGACCATGCGGTGAAGCTTGAAGAGACCGGTTCTTACTCCTCCGATGAAATCCGGTCGCCCAAAGTGCAGCGCGAAACATTGCAGAACGGCGTCTCCTACTCGGTCCTCGACGTGATCGACGGATCGACGGGCGACAACACCCAGCCTGTTGTCGTTCCGGCCGGCCGCTACTTCATGCTTGGCGACAATCGCGACAGTTCCGCCGATAGCCGTTTTGATATGGGCACTATTCCGTATGAGAATTTGGTCGGCAAGGGCGTTCGCCTGTTTTGGAACTCCAGAGGTGTCGACTACTCGTCACGGCACACCTTGGACGGTCTGACAGGCAAATAGCTTCAAGTCGTCGCCGCCTCCACCGCACGCACGACGGCGCGCGGTTCTGCCTCATGTTTTCGCACACTGTATGCCCAGCGCTGTGAAAGCGGCAGCCACGCCGCCCTGGCGCAAGCGTTCGAGATGGGCGGCCGCGAGGTCGATCAGCGTCAGGCGCTCAGCACCGCCCTTGGCGAAGCCGGCCAGGTCGAACACCGCCGCCACCGTTTCGCCCGCCGACAGATGCCGAGTGTCGAGTGCAGCCAGGACCAAGTCGAGCGGGTCGGTGAAATGGCTTTCCGGCAAGGCTTCGCCGCGCGCCTCGCAAGCAGCGATCCAGGCGGCTACCACCAGCATCAGATGCGCGGGCGGCGCACCGGCACTCATCCGCTCCATGGCCGAGGCAACGATGCGCTGCGGCAGTTTCTGGCTGCCGTCATTGGCGATCTGCGCCGTCCGATGGGCGAGCGCGGTGTTCGAATAGCGCTTGGCAAGCTGGGCGGTGTAGTCGGCCGTGTCGAGCCCGGCGTCTTTCGGTAGCGTTGTGATGGCTTCGGCCCACAATCCGTCGACGAATTGCCGGATCGCCGGATCGGCGAAGGCGCGGTCGACCGTCTCGTAGCCGCTGAGCAGGCCGAGATAGGCGATGGCCGAATGCGAGCCGTTGAGCAGGCGCAGCTTCATGTCCTCGAACGGCCCGACATCACCGACCATGGTAACGCCGAACCTTTCCCAGTCCGGCCTGCCCGCCGGGAAATCATCTTCGACCACCCATTGGCAGAACGGCTCGGTCATCACAGGCCAGGCGTCCTCGATGCCGAGCTGGCCTGATATCCGTGCCCGGTCGGCATCGGTGGTCGCCGGCACGATGCGATCCACCATGCTCGACGGAAATGCCACCTCGTCGGCGATATGGCGGGCGAGATCGGTGCCGCGCAACGCGGCGAATTCGACCAGCAGCCGGTGCAGCGTGGCGCCATTGGCCGGGAGGTTATCGCAGCACAGCACGGTGAATGGCTGGATACCGGCGGCGCGGCGGCGCGCAAGCGATTCGACGAGAAAACCATGCGCCGTTCGCGGCGTGCGCGGGTCGGCCAGATCGAGGACAATGTCGGGATGGGCTGTGTCCAGTCCGCCACCCGCCGCCCTGAGAT
>NZ_RZSX01001102.1:0-1775 GCF_004023105.1 Mesorhizobium sp. M5C.F.Ca.IN.020.32.2.1
GCCCCATGGATGGGCACGTCAATCCTCTGCTGATGCTCCGCGCCTTGGTGGACGCGTTCGTCCTCTCGGGCGGAAAACTGGTGACGGGGCAAAAGGTCAGAAGCATTGCGCCATCCGAGGGCGCCTACCGTCTGACGGCGGACCAGATGACGGTATCGGCGGAGCGAGTGCTCATCGCGGCCGGGAACGACTCGGCGGAATTCGCCGAGAGCCTCGACCTGCCCCTGAAGCTTACTCCCGAAAGGGGACAGATAATGGTGACCGAACGCGTGGCCCCGTTGTTCCCTTATGCATCGAACGGCCTGCGCCAGCATGTGACTGGGACTTTCCAGCTGGGTGTGACCCACGAAAAGGTGGGGCGATCCGTCGACGTGACATCGAACGGCGCGAACTACATCGCCAAGCGCGTAATGAGCATCATGCCCGACCTCGCGAATTTGCGTGTCGTCCGGCAATGGGCCGGATTGCGCGTGCTGACGCCGGACGGATATCCGATTGTAGACCGTTCGCGGAGCTATGCGGGGGTCCATTTCATCGCCTGCCATTCGGGCGTGACGCTCGTGGCTTTCCACGCCGGCCCCTTCGCCAAATGGCTGGCGGAAGGAGCGCCGGGCAATCCTTATGCCGACTTCAGCGGCAGCCGGTTCGATATCGGAGTTGCGGCATGACGAGTAAGGTCACCTTTCCGGCTGGGCCAGCCGTCGACATCACCATTGACGGCCAAATCATCTCGGCGCGCGAGGGTGAACCGCTGGCCGCCGTCTTCCTGCGGCTGGGCGACGTGCACACGCGTACCTCCTTTCAGTCCGGGCAGCACCGGGCACCCTTCTGCATGATGGGCGTCTGTTACGAATGCCTCGTCCATGTCGAGAACGTCGGCACCACCCGCAGCTGTCAGCAGGCGGTCGCTTCCGGCATGAAGGTCGAACGCTACGACCATCCGAAGGGGCTGAAATGAGCGTCCTCAGAAACTTCGACCTTGTCATTGTGGGCGCCGGTCCCGCCGGCATGGCTGCCGCGAGGCGGGCGGTCGAAGGCGGGCTGTCGGTCGTGGTCGTCGATTCCCAGTCTCAACCGGGCGGTCAGATCTGGCGCAATGCGTTGCGCAATGCGGCCAGTCCGGTCGTGGACGTTCTGGGCGCAGAATATCGACGCGGTATCCAGCAGATCCAGTCGTTCCTGTCCTGCGGCGCCGACTATGTTCCGGAGGCTCAGGTGAGCCGGCTCAACGAGGGTTGGGTCGTGGAGTACGTCAAGGATGGCGCGATCCACGCGCTGAAAGGAACCTGTCTGCTGCTCGCGACCGGCGCGCAGGAACGGCCTACTCCTTTTTCCGGCTGGACGCTGCCTGGCGTCATGACCGTGGGTGCCGCGCAGATCCTCCTCAAGACCGCAGGGCAATTGCCACAGGGGCCCGTGGTTGTCGCGGGAAGCGGCCCGCTTCCTCTCCTCTATCTCAAGCAGATGCGACTGGCCGGGGCGAGCGCCGCAGCCTATCTCGACACCACGCCTCGCGGGCTTCTGGGCCGCGCCTTCCGCAATGCGCAAGGGGCCGTGCGCAATCCGGGCCAGGTGCTCAAGGGGCTGGCCTGGCTTCCGATGTTCAATCGGATCGCTCACGTCAATCACGTGGTGCGGATCACCGCGAAGGGAAGTCGACGGCTGGAGGCTGTGGAGTTTGAACGCGCCAATGGCGAGGTGAGCCAGCTGGTGGCAAGAACCCTCCTCGTTCACGAGGGGCTCGTGCCCAACCACGAACTCGCGGTTTCCGCAGG
>NZ_RZSX01001103.1:0-1775 GCF_004023105.1 Mesorhizobium sp. M5C.F.Ca.IN.020.32.2.1
CCTTCGTCGTCCCCGAAAAACGTTCGACCGGGCTGCGAGGCACGCTGACGCAACTGTGCTGCGCGGTCATGGAATACGCCCTCGACGAGGGCCTCAGCGCCATCGGCGGCGTCCAGGAAACCTACTTCATGCCCCACCATGGCGCGCTCAAATGGCGGGCCGAGCCGATGGGCATGGCGAGGGAAGAAAACGGGGAATGGTACATCGTCGCTTATATCGAGGTGAATGAGGCGGCGCTCGCGAGCGTGCGCAGGATTCTTGGGATAGGCCACTCGCTGCTGGTGAGGCGTGGCAGGCAGGTGCCATTCATAAACAATAACCGGGTGGCAGAGCGCGCCCTATTGTCAGGGACAGGGTAGCTACCAAGAATACATCTAACGTGAGGTAGGGCTATGGAATCGCGTATTTACCAAGTGCGCGTTGAGGAACTGTTATTAACACTGACAATCCGCCAGCGTCCGCCGGACCCAGCGATGTATTTTGGCGCAGTACAGCGGCCACATCAATTCGGGCTAGTGATGTCATTTACTAGGCGTATACAGGAACGGCATTGAAAACTCAACATGGGGGGATAAGATGACAATAAAACTCGTTACTGCGTTAGTTTGTTTGATCGTCTGCTCACCAGCGCTCGCGCAAGATCAGAAGATGGAAGAGACTCTGCCGAACAATACGGCTGTGACCGGATTGGGAGTTGTTATTGCCACGTCTGGACCATCGACAGGACCATGGACAAATGGCAATAGCACCGGATTGAGCCAAAGCGTTTGTCAGCCAGGCGAATACGCGGTCGGTGTGGAAGTGGATGGCGCAGATCGCAACATTCGATATTGCGTTGGGTGCGTAGCGCGTCTGAGAGTCACTTGTCAGAGAATGCCATGAGGATAGGATGGCGGTTCTGCAGCCGCTTGGACCGCCTCACCAAATCGGCTGGCGCGCTTCTCGCATCGCAACCACCTTATTTTCCCCTTGTCTCGCCACCGCAGCTTGGCCCTCCAAGTTCCTTTTCGGCGGGAAGAATTCCAGTTTTTTCAAGAGGTTGTTTTGGCTGGGGAACCTGGATTCGAACCAGGACTAACGGAGTCAGAGGCAGATTGATCCGTTGTTTTTGCTACGAAATTTCGCCTTGTGTTGCAGTCGTGTTGCAGTCTTCGCTACGAAAGTAGCCGGGCCTCGATCTCGGCAACCGCCGTCTGATCGGCGGCGTCGTCTTCGAAAAGATGGCCGTATGTGTCGAACGTCACCGTGATCGAGCTATGCCCCATGATCGTCTGGACGCGCTTCGGCGACAGCTTCTGCTCGATGAACAGGCTCGCCGCCGTGTGCCGTAGCGCATGGAAATTGTACTTGGTGATCTTGAGCGGATTGCCGTCGGCGTCGAGGCTCGTGGCGTGGAGTTTGAACAGGCCAGCACCGACCAGGAGCGGCGTTGATTGCCATCGGCGCCAACGGCACGTCGCGCTGGCCGGCCGATGTCTTCGGCAGCCCGAAATCGCCCCATGCATCGACCCGGCCTTTCACAGTCAGAACGCCGCGCTTTAGGTCGACAGCGTTCCATCTTAGGCCGCGCAACTCGGAGGCACGCAAGCCGCTGAACAGGGCAGTGACGATCAGTGCGCGGTGCTTGCCTTGGGTGGGGGTGGCGTCGAGGATAGTGCGCAATTCGGCCTTGGTCGGGATCTCCGGCCGCTTTGACTTCCGGCGGTCGTTCGTCTCCACCTTGGCGTCCGACACCGGCACTCATATTGCCTTGCGATTGGGGAGATGTCGAATCC
>NZ_RZSX01001104.1:0-1772 GCF_004023105.1 Mesorhizobium sp. M5C.F.Ca.IN.020.32.2.1
CCTTTATGGCCGCACCACGGAGGTTGGGGCACTGGCGGCGCAAGGCCGCACCGACGCCAATCTGAAAGTCGCGCTGCTGCGCGCCGTGCTGGAGAGCCCGCGCGCCCTGCCCCTGCTTTTGTCGGAGGACCAGCAGGTGCGCGACGCGCTGGCACAGAAAAGTGCTGCTGCGGTCGATGTGCTGAACCGCAAGCTTGAAGGGCTGGTCTCCGGCACCAAGGCTTCGGTGCTCTATGTCATCGGCACCGACGGGCTGGCGATCGCCTCCAGCAACTGGCGCGAGCCGATCAGCTTCGTCGGCAACGACTACCGATTTCGCGATTATTTCTCCGGCGCGATGCGGGCCGGAACTGCCGAATATTTCGCGCTCGGCAATGTCAGCAAACGCCCCGGTCTCTACATCTCGCGCCGCGTCGGCGATGATGCCGCACCGCTCGGCGTCGTTGTCGTCAAGGCGGAGTTCGACCAGCTCGAGGCCGACTGGCACGAGGCGAACCGCCCGGCCTATGTCAGCGACGAGAATGGCGTCGTCCTGATCACCAGCGTGCCGTCCTGGCGCTTCATGACGACCGGGCCGCTTGCCGGGCCTGATCTTGCCGCCATTCAGAACAGCCAGCAGTTCGGCGACGCACCGCTGATGCCATTGCCGATCACGCGCCCGCAGGCGCTCAGCCCGGACGTGTCGATCATCAATGCGGTGACGCCCGGCGGCAACGACGCGGAATATCTCAGGCTTTCTACGCCGGTCCCTTCGACTCCGTGGCGGCTCGACTATCTCGTCCCGGCCGAAGCGCCGATCGCCGCCGCGGTCCGTGAAATGCGGCTCCTTGCACTCGGTGTCATTGTCCCGTTGCTCGGCCTTGCTGCGTATCTGTTGTGGCGGCGGCAGTCGGGGCAAATGCGGATCGCCGCCGAACAGGCGGCGCGCACCGAGCTCGAACGTCGCGTGATCGAACGGACCGAGGATCTGAGCCGCGCCCGCGATCGGCTGCAGGCGGAGATATCAGACCATCGCAGCACGGAAGCCAAGCTGCAGGTGGTGCAGCAGGATCTGGTCCAGGCCAACCGCCTCGCCATCCTCGGCCAGGTCGCCGCCGGCGTCGCCCACGAGATCAACCAGCCGGTCGCCACTATACGCGCCTATGCCGACAACGCCCGCGTCTTCCTCGACCGCAAGCAGACTTCGCCGGTCGAGGAAAATCTCGGCGCCATCGCAGCACTTACCGAACGCATCGGCACCATTACCGAAGAATTGAAGGCCTTTGCCCGCAAGGGTCGCACCGCCGCCGAGCCTGTCGAATTGCGCGGCGTCATCGAAGGCGCCGTGGTGCTGTTGAGAAGCCGCTTTGCCGGCCGGCTCGACGCACTGGCCATCGACCTGCCGCCGCCTTCCCTCAAGGTCATGGGCAACCGTGTCCGGCTCGAACAGGTGCTGATCAACCTCTTCCAGAACGCGCTCGAAGCGTTGGAAGGCCGTGACGACGCTCATGTGCGGGTTTCGGTCGACGAGACGGCGGACGGTGTGACGGTCGGCGTGTTCGACAACGGACCGGGCATTCCGCCCGCAATCCTTAGATCGCTGTTCACGCCGTTCAACACCTCAAAGGAAAAAGGCCTCGGCCTTGGCCTCGTCATCTCGAAGGATATCGTCGCCGATTATGGCGGACGCATCGAGGTTTCGAGCGACCATCGCGGCACCCGCTTCACCATCCATCTTGCAAAAGCAGTGTAATGGCAAAGGCAGCATGACCAATGACGACGCAGCGCCGGTG
>NZ_RZSX01001105.1:0-1763 GCF_004023105.1 Mesorhizobium sp. M5C.F.Ca.IN.020.32.2.1
ATGCTTTCGTCATGAATGCGTGGGGAAAGTCCTTGGGGCTGCAGAAGATCGAGCTGATCCCAGACGGGTCGGGCGAGTTCACGCGCAAGATGGGCATGCTGGTCGCGAAGGACAATCTGGGCTTTGGCATGCGCTCCTGGCGATACGCCGCTCTGATCGACGATGGCGTGGTGGAGCAGTGGTTCGAGGAGGAAGGCTTCTGTGACAACTGCGAGACGGACCCCTATGGCGTTTCATCCCCGCAAAACGTTCTCGACAAACTGAAGGCGGCGGCATGACCCAGAAGTGGCAAGTCTCACACAACCCCAGCACACACTAGAGCCTCCTCGGCAGATTACCGGTTCAACATGCATCTCTCAGCAAGCCTGCTTCAACGCCAGAAGCAACGTATGGTCTTATCGCCTCAAGCCATTGAAGCTATTCGCTTGCTGCGATTGACGCATACTGAACTCCATCAGCTCGTGGAGCAGGCACTCGAGAAGAACCCCGTTTTGAAGCCTGACCCGTTTGACGACGTTTCGCCGCTGTCAGGGGTGGATCAGCGGAGCAGTCAAAGCAGAAGCGAAATCGGCGAATCGCCCATTGGCGGGCCGTCTGGCGGGCGCGGGCAATGGAAGTCGCAACGCAGTAGCGGCAACGATCGACCTGCCGTCGAGGAGTTTACCGCCCACACCGAAACATTGCACGACCATGTCGCCCGCCAGGTCGCCCTCACCCCGTTCACCCCGCAGGAGCGGCTGATTGCCGGACAGCTCGCCGCCCATCTGGAGGACACTGGCTATCTTCAGGTAAACCTTTTCGATCTGGCCGGGAGGTTAAACGTTCGGCAAGCTGATGTGGAACGGGTCATCGGAATCTTGCAGCAATTTGATCCGCCGGGGATTTTTGCGCGAACTCTCAGCGAATGCCTGGAGATTCAGCTGCGCCAGCAAGACCGGTTCGACCCGGCTATGGCAGCTTTGGTCGCCAATCTCGAGATGCTTGCACGGGGGGATTTTCAGGGATTGAAGCAGCGTTGCGGAGTCGACGAGGAGGATCTCCTCGACATGAGGAACGAAATCCGCGCGCTCGATCCCAAGCCTGGAGACCGGTTCCAGTCCGGGACGCCGGAAACCATCGTACCGGACGTCTGGGTAATGCCCAAGTCCGAAGGTGGATGGCGGGTGGAGCTTGATCCGGCCACGCTGCCCAAAGTGTTGATCAACCACACCTATGTCGCCGAAATCTCGCAGCTGACCAATCAAAATCCGGAAGGCAAAGCGTTTCTCGACCATTGCCAGGAAAAAGGGAACTGGCTGATCAGCTGTCTCGAGCAGCGCGCTAAGACGATCCTTAAGGTTGCGACCGAAATCGTGCGCCAGCAGGATGCCTTTTTTACACACGGCGTCGCCCATCTGCGGCCTCTCTGTCTCAAAAATGTCGCTGACGGGATCAAAATGCACCAGTCGACGGTAAGCCGGGTGGCTTCGAACAGGTACATGTTAACTCCGCGCGGGGTGTTCGAGCTGAAGTATTTTTTCACAGCGACAATCGCATCCTGCGAGGGCGGCGACGCGCACTCCGCCAAATCTGTCCGCCATCGGATCAAGGCAATCATCGCCGAAGAATCGCTCGACAAGGTACTTTCCGACGAAGACATCGTTGCTCAGCTCAAGCAGACCGGCATCAATGTCGCTCGCCGTACCGTCACCAAATATCGCGAGGCGATGAACATCCCTTCCTCCATACTACGGCGCCGTGATAAGCGGTTGTCCGCAGCTGCG
>NZ_RZSX01001106.1:0-1763 GCF_004023105.1 Mesorhizobium sp. M5C.F.Ca.IN.020.32.2.1
CGTAGGCGCTGCGCATCCCGTAGAGCTTCAGCGTTCCCATCAGATCCAGGACTTCGGTTCGTTCCATCAGCTTGCCCTCCTGAGGCTGTCATAGCGGGCGCAATCGGCCTGCGGCTCATGGCGCAGACGCCGCGCGTCGGGTGTGAGGATGGTGACGGACGGAGCCGGATCGCGCCGGCGGGCCAGGATGTTGAGGGCGATGGCAGACGAGCAGACGTTCTCGGCAAGCGCCTGCTGGCAGGCGGCCTCGACGGCTTCGAGCCCGCCGGACAGCACCGCCGTCAGGATCAGCACCATCTGCCGGTCGCCATCGTCGGCAACCTTCAGCCTGCGCCTGACCCGCTCCATTCCCGGCGGCAGTTCCCAGCCCTGGAACGGCGCGCCGTTGCGCAGGGCGCCGGGCTTGCGCGCCAGCACCGGGACGTAGTGCCATGGATCGTAGACCGTCTGGTTGCGGCCGAATGAGCGGGCATGTTCGCCCACGACCGCGCCGTCCTGACGAATGACGATTCGATCGGCATAAGCATGGATCTCGACCGGCCTTCCGACCGCGGTCGACAGCACCGAGTATTTGTTGTTGTCGAAGCGCACGGTGCAGGTCTTCGTCACCGAGGCGGGAACCGTGTGGAATCCGTCGAAGGGGCCGCGATACTCGACCAGCTTGCCGCGCTCCTCCTCGAACACGTCCCAGATCGTGCGCTCCGGCTGGTCGACATGGCGGTGGGCCTTGGCATAGGCGACGCATTTGTCGAGCAGCCAGGCGTTCAGCTCCTCGTAGGTCTTGAAGCGCAGCCGCGGCGTGAAGAAGCGCTCGCGCACCAGCCCGACCTGGTTCTCGACCTGACCCTTCTCCCAGCCCGAGGCCGGCGTGCAGGCGACAGGCTGGACCAGATAGTGGCTGCACATCTGCAGGAAGCGACGGTTGTATTGGCGGTCCTTGCCGACGAAGACCGCCTCCACCGCCGTCTTCATGTTGTCGTAGATGCCGCGTGTGCAGGCGCCGCCGAAGAAAGCGAAGGCCCGGTCATGGGCGTCGAACACCATCTCCTGCGTCTCGCGCGGATAGGCCCGCACGAACATCATGCGGCTGTGGCACAGCCGAACATGGGCGACCTTCACGGTCACCGTCACGCCGTTCAGGATGACGATCTCGTGGCTCCAGTCGAACTGGTAGGCGTCGCCCGCAGGATAGAACAGCGGCACGTAGGCCTCGGCCATCGCCGCACCGCGAGCCTTGTCCCGGCTCTTGGCGTAGCGCCGGATCGCGTCGTAGCTGCCCTCGTAGCCAAGCGACCGAAGTTCTTCATAGATACGGATCAGCGTCAGGCGCTCGCGCTTCGCCTTCGCGTCGTTGCAGTCCAGCAGAGCATCAAGCTGCACTTGCCAGGGCCCGATCCTCGGCTGCGGCTGACGTTCACGCTCGTAGGAGAAAGAGGTCTCGCCGGATCGCAATATCCGGCGAACCGTGTTGCGCGACACATGCAGTTCGCGGCTGATCCGCTTCAGCGACCACCCTTGAACAAGAACGCACGCCGGACCCGGGCGATCGTATCCACTGACTTCATCCCCTCTCCACCCGCTTGCCGAAACAAACGGATGGTCGCAGATCGACTGAATGAGGGGGGTCAAGTTTGGACGCCGATCCTCCCAGCTACGGGGTCAAAATTGCACGCCGATTCACACCTTGAGGTTCACCGTGGTGCGGCGCGCCTCGTCCATGATGCCCATCTTGAGCGTATTGGCGGGAAGACCGAGGGCGAGTT
>NZ_RZSX01001107.1:0-1762 GCF_004023105.1 Mesorhizobium sp. M5C.F.Ca.IN.020.32.2.1
AACCACCGGACCCTTGCATGAGCATTTTCAGCCGAATCTCGATGGGCGGACTGACGGTGGCCGCCGCCGCTTTTGCGGCTTTTAGCATGGTCGCCGCACAGACGCTTGAGGCGCCAGTGGACCCGGAGGCGCCGGTGGAACCGGAGGCGACAGTGGCGCCGGCGGCACCTGCGGCACCAGAACGCATCACCAATCCCGTCGCCGAATTCGCCGGCATCGACAAAATCACCGGCCGCATCATCACCTTCGATGTTTATATCGACGAGACGGTGCAGTTCGGTGCCTTGCAGGTGACGCCGCGCATCTGCTATTCGCGGCCGCAAACCGAAGAGCCAAAGACCGATTCCTTTGTCGAGGTCGACGAGATCACGCTGGATCGCAAGATCCGCCGCATCTTCACCGGCTGGATGTTTGCCGAAAGCCCCGGCCTCAACGCCGTCGAGCACGCGGTCTACGATGTCTGGCTGAAGGGCTGCAAGCAGAAGTCGGAGGTGCCGGCACCCGACGCTGCTAAATCCAATTAGAGCGCCAGGCACGCGGGATCTCCTGTTCGGGATCACATACTGAGCTACCGGAACCGCCTTATTCTCCGTGCGTTGGTCATGGCTGGCGGTACGGAGATGTTCCCATGATGGCCAACAAGGACGAACTCCTCGATCTCGAAAGAGGGTTCTGGACCGGCGACGCTGCCTATTTCAAAGCCAATGCCGACACCGAATGCCTAGTGGCTTTCCCACAGATGGCGCAAACGATGAGTAACGCCGATCTGGCCGAAACCGCGACGGATCCGAACCGCTGGCGCGATCTCGATATCGAGCTCAAGGGCATCATCGAGCCGGGCAGCGACATCGTTGTGCTGACCTATGAGGCCCATGCCACTCGCGAGAATGGCGAGCCTTATGCGGCGCTGGTCAGCACCGGCTATGTCCATCGCGTCAATGGCTGGAAGATGATGTTCCACGCGCAGACGCCGCTGGAAGTTGCGACGAAAGACTGATTGGACGGTTCGTCAGGGAAAGAAGACCGCTTCGCCCTTCAGCGCGTCAGCCAGCATCTTTTCATACTTGCCCCTCGGCACGTCGATCGCGCCGAAACGTTTGAGGTGCTCGGTGGTGAACTGCGTGTCGAGCAGCGCAAAGCGCCTTTCCTTCAGGCGTTCAACCAGATGCACCAGGCAGATCTTCGACGCGTCCGTTTCCCGGGCGAACATGCTCTCGCCGAAGAATACCCGGCCGAGCGACACGCCGTAGAGGCCGCCGACCAGCCGACCCTCGCGCCAGGCTTCAACCGAATGGCAATGGCCCATCCGGTGAAGTTCGACATAAGCCTCGCGGATCGTCGCGTTGATCCAGGTCGACCGGCGTTCTTCGCGCCGCTCGGCGCAGCCGTCGATGGTCGCCTCGAAGTCGAAATCGAAACGGATGTCGAACAGGTTTTTCCGGATCGCCTTCCTCAGGCTTTTAGGCGTGTGAAAGCCATCGAGCGGGATGATGCCGCGCGTCTCCGGCCGCACCCAGAACACTTCGGGATCGGTGGCGCTTTCGGCCATCGGAAAGACGCCCGAGGCGTAGGCCTTGAGCAACAGGTCGGTCGGGATGCGATAGCCTGGCGCGTAGGGACGGGTCATCGCAACATTATATTCTATAAGTTCACGACCTAATCCTCTTTGGCCAGATATTTTTCCAGCCAGTGGATGTCATACTCGCCATTGGCGATATCGGGATTACCGACGAGATCGCGAAACAGCGGCAGCGTCGTCTTG
>NZ_RZSX01001108.1:0-1762 GCF_004023105.1 Mesorhizobium sp. M5C.F.Ca.IN.020.32.2.1
AATCTGGGCGATCAAAGATAGCTCGGAAATTGAATTTTCTGCTCAGACTCCTATTTTAGGAGGGAATTGCAATTTCATCACCTCGGTCAAAAAGGGATATTTTATCGATGGCGGAATTCAATCAAAGTATCACGGAAAAGGCTGAAGCGCGCTTCATGGAGAAGCAGAAGAAAACTGCGGAGCGAAACCAGGCTACGGCCGAATATGTCTCCGAGGCCAAGGCCAGGACCATTAAGACCCAAAAGTTGCGGGCGCTGCGGCTGGCCAAGGAAGAGGCCGACCGCGCGGCGGAAGCCCTCAATCCCGTCGCTCCCAAGAAAAAGCGGGCCGCAGTCAAGAAGGCGGGGGCCGCTTGACGGCCGTCAAGCCATGACCCTGACATTTCCAAACCTAAGCCGAAGCTACGACGAGGCGAGCCGACGGATCCGCTTCGTCGGCTATGACGGCATGTCCCAGATTTCTTTCTTTATCGATGCAGCCGCCATCTCGACGGCACCGCCGGGGACGGCGACAGCCGAAGCCACATATCTCGCCGCTTTCGATTCGGCCGTCGGTCCCATACATGACGTCGCAAGGAATGCTTATGCCCGTACCGGCAAGAGCATGTACGTGCTGACCGCAGCCGATTTTCGATAATTCCGACGGTCCGCGCGATCGGGGCCTTGGAAATCCCGTGATCTGGCGCCAGAACTTCAACGCGGCTACGCTGCAAGCAGAAATCGCTGACGGGGTGAAGGCCTGTTCAGCCGTGACGGGCGAGGGAGAAGACTATGACCGCGCCGGCCGCCGCCCTGCAGAAGGCCTTGTTCGAAGCCCTGAACGGTGACGGTTCCCTGTCAGCGGCATTGGGCGGCGCAAAACTATTCGACCATTCCCCGGAAAATGTCCCGTTTCCCTATGTGACCTTCGGTCGGACCAGCGTCTACGACTGGGCAACAGGCGCGGAGAACGATGCCGAGCAGCTTTTCACGCTGCATTTCTGGTCGAAGTCCGAGGCCAGGAAAGAGATGCTCGATGCGATGGACCTAGTCAGCACCCGCCTCCAGGATGCGGCGCTCGCGCTCGACGAACATCACCGCGCCAATCTCAGGCTCGAATTCACCGAGGCCCGTTACGACGAGGATCTTTCAGCCTGTCACGGGCTGCTGCGCTTTCGCGCCGTGACGGAAGAAAACGCCTGACGCGCTTTCAATATGGCTGCAACACAGTCTAGACTGGCACTTGGATGAGTTTGCCGGGTTAGGGCGGCGAATCATAGGGTCGATTGTCTCGCGTTTCAGGGGGGTGAGATAGGCATGTGTTGCAGGCGTTCACTGTTCATTTCACGTTCAGCACCGATGCGTTAGGACGCTGATCATGAAAACGCTTCGCTCCCATTTCCGAACCGCGACACTGGCGCTCTGCGCTGCCGGTCTGCTTGCGTCGCAGGCGACGGCGCTGCCGGTCGTCGTGCCCGAGCAGAACCGGCCGATCGTCCTGGCTGCCTCCGACTGCTACGCGATCGGTCAGCAGGTTGCCGAGCAGAATGGCGGCACGCTGGCCAAGGCGTCGCAGTCGACGCGCGGTGGCCAGCCGGTCTGCGTCATCGTCGTGCTGGTCCCGGGCAAGGACGGGCAGCGTCCGCGCCGCACCGAGATCGTCGTTCCGCTGAACTGATCCCTGCCGTTTCCCAGGCGCTGGAATCGGCCTATAGATGACGCCCAGTTTCTCGACAGGGCAGCCTCTCAAATAGGGCAGCTTTTCAACAGGCCAGTTCTTCAAC
>NZ_RZSX01001109.1:0-1754 GCF_004023105.1 Mesorhizobium sp. M5C.F.Ca.IN.020.32.2.1
GCCGAGCTTCGGCCGTTCAGCCGCACTGAGTTCGAGAATCTCAGTGGTATAGACGTCCTCGGCCTTCGGCCTGCCGTTCGGATACTGGCCAATCTGGTCAAGCAGCGCGATCTGGCTCTCGATTGAGGCAGGATCGAAGGTGCCCCATCCATCCTTTTTCGTGTTCTCGTCGAAGGACAGTTTCAGCACCAGGGAGATCGTCTTCTTTTCCCAGCCTGCATCGATCTCGGGATAGGCAGCGACGAGCTTGTCGACCGCCTGTTCGGGATTGGCGTGGACCCAGCCCCATCCTTTGGCGACCGCGCCGATGAATTTCGCCAGGATCTCGGAATTGGATTCGATCGCGCTGTCGGTTGCGAAATAGACGTCGGCATAGGACGCCAGGCCCAGCTCCGACAACAGAAGATCGATGCGATCATCGCCGACGACACTGAGCGCCTGCGTGTTGGTGATCCAACCGCCGATCGCATCCACGTCGCCACGTACGAGCGGGGCCTTGTCGAACCCGACATTGACGATGGTGACCTCGGAAGGGTCGATCTTGTTCTTCGCAAGCATCGCGTCGATGGCGAAGCGCGCGGTCGGCTGCGTGCCGATCCGCATGCCCTTCAGATCCGCCACCGACCGAATCGGCTTCGCCGGTTTCGACGTCAGCGCATAAGGCCCGGTGCGATAGCCGCAGGCGATGATCTTTATCGGAACGCCGCTCGCCCGCGCGGCATAGAGTTGAGGCGATTCGGAAAATTGGCCGAGCTGAGCGGCACCGGACACCACCGGCGGCACAGTGGCGGCGTTCGGTCCGCCGGGGCTGAACTCGACTTCGAGCCCGGCCTCTTTGAAGTAGCCATTGGCGACGGCTGCGACGTCGCCGATCTGGCCATTCGACATCAGCCAGTCATACTGGACGACGAGCTTGGCGGCTGCCGAGGCGCTGGCGCCAAACAGCTGAAGTCCCGGCCCGAAAGCCGCCAGGCCGGCGGCGCCGGCCTTCAGGATCGATCTGCGATTCCACTGCGATGTGTTCCCACTCATCTTCTTGCTCCTTTGTTGGACATGTTTGCATGCCGCGCGGCCCTTCTTGCGAGGCCGTCGCGATCGGATCACACTTGCGTGTCGTGATAGTCGCCCGGTCCCGCGCCGGTCCAGGCGTAGAGCTCCCACAGTGTCCCATCCGGGTCGTGGAAGTAGGCGCAGCGCGCGTTCCAGACATAGTCGCCGGGCGGTCCGACGAACGGCACTCCCTTGTCCGACAGTTCGGCATAGAGCCGGTCGACCTCGCCGGCGTTTTCCAGTTCCATGGCGACACATGCCTTGTGCGCCTGCTTCGGCGAGCGGACATTCGAGACGCCGCAGTGGCGATTGATGTGATCCAGTTCCCAGGCGGCGAGTGTCACGCGCTCGGAATGAAAATCGACAAAGCCCTCGGCGCGGCGCCTGATCCGGTAGCCGAGTTTCTGGGTGTAGAAGTCGATGGTACGGTCGATATCCTCGACAAGAAGGCAGATATCGGTGATTGCCTTGGTCTGGCCGAGCGACATGGTCATTTGCCTCGATTGATCTTCGCGGTGAGTTCGACCCCTACGCGCGATGCCGCGCCATCGATGTGCCGGCGCATCGCATCGCCGGCAGCCTGTGGATCATGCGCGGCGAGCGCGTCGTAGATTCGCACGTGCTCGGCGACGTTGACCTCGACCAGGTCGTGGAGCGGATTGGTGAGGCGGGCATAGTGGATCGACTGGCGGGTCTGTTCGGAG
>NZ_RZSX01000110.1:0-10723 GCF_004023105.1 Mesorhizobium sp. M5C.F.Ca.IN.020.32.2.1
GGCCTTGCTCCGGACCTCGGCGAAAAATGCCGATGGCGCTTATCTGTGTCTCCGAACGTGGCGATTCAAGGGCACGAAGATTACACTTTCGTAACATACCCGTGATCGGATCGACTGTCAGGGATGTTGCCGGAACCGGCGGTTGAGGCCGCCTTTGGCATGGACCACGACGCTGCGCCGCGCTATCCCTTCGTCCCATGAAAAAAGGCGATCATCTCTTCCTTGTCGACGGTTCCGGCTACATCTTCCGTGCCTATCACGCACTACCGCCGCTGACCCGCAAATCCGACGGGCTGCCGACCAGTGCCGTGCTCGGCTTCTGCAACATGGTGTGGAAGCTGACGCAGGACGCCCGCAACACCGATGTCGGCATCGTGCCGACGCATTTCGCCGTCATCTTCGACTATTCGTCGAAAACCTTCCGCAACGACCTCTACCCCGAATACAAGGCCAACCGCTCGGCACCGCCGGAAGATTTGATCCCACAGTTCGGCCTGATCCGGCAGGCGACCAGGGCCTTCAACCTGCCCTGCCTCGAGATAGAAGGCTACGAAGCCGACGACCTGATCGCCACCTATTGCCGGCTTGCCTGCGAAGCCGGCGCCGACACCACCATCATCTCCTCCGACAAGGATCTGATGCAACTGGTCGGCCCTTCGGTCGCCATGTACGACCCGATGAAGGACCGCCAAATCGGCGTTCCCGAGGTGATCGAGAAATGGGGCGTGCCGCCGGAAAAGATGATCGACCTGCAGGCGCTGACCGGTGATTCGGTCGACAATGTGCCGGGCGTGCCCGGCATCGGGCCGAAGACGGCGGCGCAATTGCTGGAACAGTTCGGCGATCTCGATACGCTGCTCGCCCGTGCCGCCGAGATCAAGCAGGACAAACGGCGCGAATCGATCATTGCTAATGCCGACAAGGCGCGCATTTCGCGTGAGCTGGTGACGCTGAAGAACGACGTGCCGGGGATCGGCGGGCTCGACGATTTCGTGTTGCACCCGCCCGACGGACCAAGGCTGATCGGCTTTCTCAAGACGATGGAATTCTCCTCGTTGACCCGCCGCGTGGCGGAAGCGACCGGAACGGAAGCGGCTGATGTCAAGCCCGTTCCCGTCATTATCGAGCGCGCCGACACCGCGCATGGTCCCGATGTCGGGTTTGGAGTGCCGGCAGCCGCCGAAAGAGCGGCAGAGACAGTGACAGACGAAGCCGGGGAAGCAGTGCCGGCCACCATCAAGGTGGAACCCAAGGAAGGTGACACCCCTTCGCTTCTCTCGGCGCTTCGCTTCGAGGACGCCACTGGCAGCAAGATCGACGCCAGCGCTTACGTCTCCATCCGCGACACAGCGGTGCTGAGGGCATGGGTGGCCGAGGCGATGGAGACCGGCATCGTTGCCTTCGACACCGAGACCACGTCAGCCGATCCGATGCAGGCCGAGCTGATCGGCCTGTCCATAGCCACCGCGCCCGGTCGCGCCGCCTATGTGCCGTTCACCCACAAAAGCGGCAACGGCGACCTGCTCGGCGGCGGAGTAGTCGAAAACCAGATCCCGATCCGTGAGGCGCTTGGCATTCTGAAGCCGTTGCTGGAGGACAAGTCGGTTCTCAAGATCGTGCAGGAGCTGAAATACGACCTCGTCGTCATGAGCCGCCACGGAATCGATGTCGCCCCCTTCGACGACACCATGCTGATTTCCTACGTGCTCGACGCAGGCACGTCAGGCGGCCACGGCATGGCGGCTCTGTCGGAAAAGTGGCTCGGCCACTCGACCATTGCCCTCAAGGATCTGGCCGGCTCTGGAAGAAGCTTCGTCGGCTTCGACCAGATCGACATCGACAAGGCAACGGCCTATGCCGCGGAGCACGCCGATGTGACGCTCAGGCTCTGGCGGGTGCTGAAGCCACGGCTTGCCGCCAAGGGCCTCGTCTCGGTCTACGAGCGGCTGGAACGGCCGCTGGTGCCGGTGCTGGCAAGGATGGAGCAGCGCGGCATCTCCGTCGACCGGCAGATCCTTTCGCGGCTCTCCGGCGAACTGGCACAGGGCGCCGCGCGGCTGGAGGATGAAATCTACCAGCTCGTCGGCGAGCGCATCAATATCGGCTCGCCAAAACAGCTCGGCGACATCCTGTTCGGCAGGATGGGCCTGCCCGGCGGCTCCAAAACCAAGACCGGCCAATGGTCAACCTCGGCGCAGCTCCTGGAAGACCTCGCCGCCGAAGGCCACGAGCTGCCGCGCAAGATCGTCGACTGGCGCCAGCTGACCAAATTGAAATCGACCTATACCGACGCACTGCCCGGTTTCGTCCATCCCGATACGAAGCGCGTCCACACCTCCTACGCCCTTGCCGCGACAACGACGGGACGGCTGTCGTCCTCCGATCCCAATCTGCAGAACATTCCGGTACGCACCATCGAGGGGCGGAAGATCAGGACGGCCTTCATCGCCGACAAGGGCAACAAGCTGGTTTCCGCCGACTACAGCCAGATCGAGCTGCGCGTGCTCGCCCATGTCGCCGAGATCCCGCAGCTCAAACAGGCCTTCGCCGACGGCGCCGACATCCACGCCATCACCGCGTCGGAGATGTTCAACGTGCCGGTCGAGGGCATGCCCTCGGAGATACGCCGCCGCGCCAAGGCGATCAACTTCGGCATCATCTACGGCATTTCCGCCTTTGGTCTCGCCAACCAGCTGTCGATCCCGCGCGAAGAGGCCGGCGCCTATATCAAGAAATATTTCGAACGCTTCCCGGGCATCCGCGACTACATCGACGCGACCAAAGCCTATGCCCGCGAATACGGCTTCGTCGAAACGATCTTCGGCCGCCGCATCCACTATCCGGAGATACGGTCGTCAAACCCGTCAGTCCGTGCCTTCAACGAGCGCGCCTCGATCAACGCGCGGCTGCAGGGCACCGCGGCCGACATCATCCGCCGCGCCATGATACGCATGGACGATGCGTTGGAAAAGGCAAAGCTTTCCGCCCGTATGCTGCTGCAAGTGCATGACGAGCTGGTCTTCGAGACGGCCGAAGCGGAGGTCGAGGCGACGATCCCCGTCGTGCGCCATGTGATGGAGAACGCTGCGATGCCGGCGGTGTCGATGTCGGTGCCGCTGCATGTCGATGCCCGCGCCGCCGACCATTGGGAAGAGGCTCATTGATGCGCCCAAGCCAGGTGTGTTGAGATTCAGGTCAGGCCGAGTCGAAAATGGTGGGTTCCGAGAACCGGAGCGGAACGTACTTTTGGGTACGTGAGCACCGGAAGCGTAGGAAGCCACCATTTGCAGGCCGGCTTCACCTGAATATCAATACACCTTAAGCCGCCTCGGCCAGGCATTTGGCACAGGTGCCGCGGAATTCGATCACTGCCTTCTTGGCGGCAAAGCCGGTCGAGCGTACCCATTCGTCGAGCCGGTGTCCGACATCATGGTCGGAAAATTCGGTCACCTGCCCGCATGTGTCGCAGATGGCAAAGGCGGTCATCGAATGGCTGTGGTCGTGCGGCTCGGCGCAGGCGACAAAGGAATTGAGGCTTTCGAGCCTGTGCACGAAACCGGACTTAACCAGCGTGTCGAGTGCGCGATAGACCTGCAGCGGTGCGCGAAAACCCCGCTCGCGAAGCTGGTCAAGCAATGTATAGGCGCTGAGCGGCCCGCTGGCGGCCTCGAGTTTCTCGAGCACGCACAACTGGTTTTTCGTCAGCACATCCCTTGCTGCCATGATCCTGTTTCCAACCCGTTTGCGCCGCTCGCATGGCATTTCCGCATGCAAGCGGCTTCAATTCTATCCAGATAGCGACGAACGGGCCTTTTTGCTACTGTTTCTGTGCTGGCATGGCCCAGAAGCCGGCCAACTCCGGGCAGGCTTAAATTTCGAAGCAGCCATTGGCGGGCCGAGTAAATAAACCGGGGGGAGCAGTTCCCGCCGCACCTGGTCGGCTACGCGTTGCCAGTCACTTCTGTAGTGAATCACTTCCGTGGTGGATCACTTCCGTGGCGGACCTTTGCGCTCTGCGGAGGCGGCCCACAGATTGATGTCGGCTTCGCGCGCATACGTGTCGATTTCCGCGAGCTCGGCATCGCTGAAGTCGAGCGCCTTCAGCGCGCCGACGCAATCCTCGACCTGTTCCGGCCGGCTGGCGCCGATCAGCGCCGAGGTCACCCGGCCCTTGCGCAGCACCCAGGCCAGCGCCATCTGCGCCAACGTCTGGCCGCGTCGGCCGGCAATCGCGTTCAGCGCCTTGATGTTGGCGATGGTCTTGTCGTTGATGAAGGCCGGCCTCAGCGACTTGCCTTGGCTGGCGCGGCTGCCCTCAGGGATGCCGCCGAGATATTTGTCGGTCAGCATGCCTTGCGCCAGCGGCGTGAACACGATCGAGCCGACGCCGAGCCCCTCCAGCGTGTCGAGCAAACCATCGTCCTCGACCCATCGGTTGAGCATCGAATAGCTCGGCTGATGGATGACGCAAGGCGTACCGAGCTGCTTCAAAATGTCGGCGGCCTCGCGCGTGCGCTGCGAATTGTAGGAAGAGATGCCGGCATAAAGCGCCTTGCCCGAGCGCACCGCGTGATCGAGCGCGCCCATCGTTTCTTCCAGTGGCGTTTCGGGATCGAAGCGGTGCGAATAGAAGATGTCGACATAGTCGAGCCGCATCCGCTTCAGGCTCTGGTCGAGGCTGGCCAGCACATATTTGCGCCCGCCCCATTCACCATAAGGCCCGGCCCACATTTCGTAGCCGGCCTTGGTCGAGATGATCAGCTCGTCGCGATAGGAGGAGAAATCCGTCCGCAGGATTTCGCCGAAAGCTGTCTCAGCCGAACCGGGCGGCGGGCCGTAATTGTTGGCGAGGTCGAAATGCGTGATGCCGAGATCGAAGGCCTTGCGCGCGATCGCCTGTTTGGTCCGGTGCGGCGTGTCGCCACCGAAATTGTGCCAGAGGCCGAGCGAGATCGCCGGCAATTTCAGGCCGGATCGCCCGCAGCGATTGTAGATCATTTTCTCGTAGCGGTTTTCGGCAGGCACATAGGGCATGGGAAATCCTTTAGATCAATGCGAGCCCGGCAGTTGCCACCGCAAAAAAGGGTGAGTCGGCTCTGCCCCTCACCCTTAGCGTCTCGCCGTTTCTATGGGGAGAGGGGTCGACGTAAACAACACGTGTCGCAATCACTGAAGCGCTTGCCCTATTTCTTCTTCGCCAGGAGCCCTTTCTTCTTCGCCAAGAGCGCTTCCGCATCCTTGACGCCCAGTGCCGCAGGGCGTTCGCAGGTGGTCTGCATGGCAACGAACTTTCCGCTCGCGCCCGACCGCAACATGCCGGTCATCACATCCACGGCATGCAGCGCCAGCTCCATCGAGCACCGGTGCGGCCGGCCTTCCGCAATCGCCAGCGCCATGTCGGCGAGACCGGCGGTGCGATAGTTGGCCATCATGCCGTGCGAATGCATCTGGTTGGCCACGCCGAACGGATGCTTCCATTTCGGCAGCTTCTTGACCGGCTTGGCGGCGTCGGTAAAGCGAACGTCGCCGCCGAAGAAGTTCGGATCCGGCAAAAACACCGTGCCCAACTCGCCGTAGAGTTCCATCGGCGCGTGGCCATGGCTCCACACGTCCCAGCTGGTATTGAGCGTCACCACGGCGCCATTCTCGAACTCCATCACGCCATGAATCGTCGTCGGCGTGGCGACCAGGATTTTTTCGCCCGCGCGAGGCTTGGACGAGATCGTGCGTTCTGTCTTCGGGATCGAAGCAAAGGCTGCCACCTGCTTCACCGGTCCGATCAGCTGGATCAGATTGGTGATGTAATAGGGTCCGATATCGAGCACCGGACCGGCGCCAGGCTGGAAGAAGAAGTCCGGATTGGGGTGCCAATGCTCCATCCCATGGCTCATCACATGGCATGTGCCGCTGGTGATCTTGCCGAGCTTGCCAGTGTCGATCAGGTTGCGGACAAGCTGGTGCGCGCCACCGAGGAAAGTGTCCGGCGCCGAGCCGATGCGCAGCCCGTCTCGCTCGGCCAGCTTCTTCAGATCGAGCCCTTCCATGACCGACAGCACGAAGGGCTTTTCAGAATAGACGTGCTTGCCGGCATCGAGGATCTGTTTCGATACCTCGTAGTGCACCGCCGGAATGGTGAGATTGACGATGATGTCGATGTCGCCGGCCTTGAGCAGCCCTTCGACCGTCTCGGCGCGCAGCTTGAACTCCTTCGCCCGCGCCTTGGCCGCATCCATGTTGATATCCGCGCAGGCGCGCATCTCGATGCCGCGAAACAGCGGCGCCAGCGAAAAATATGCTTTCGAAATGTTGCCGCAGCCTACAACGCCGATCCCAAGTTTTCTTGCCATGCTGATTTGCTCCTAATAGGTCCTGGCGGCTGCGATCGAGCGGCGAGCGAAACGCTCGATGTCGTTGGGATTATCCTGTTCCATGACGTAGTATTTGGCGGCACTCTTGGCGCGCAGCGCCTTGATCAGGCCGGCCCAGTCGATCGTTCCGTGGCCGACATCGGACCAGCCGTCCTCGTCAACGCCCTCGCCAGGCTTGGCAATGTCCTTGACATGGACGGCGACGATACGTTTGCCATATTTCTCGATCCAGGGCAGCGGATCGCCGCCGCCGCGCACCACCCAGGCCACGTCCATCTCCCAGCCGATGTCGGGTGCCGCCGCGACGATGTGCTCCTGCGGCATCGAGCCGTCGGCAAGCTTCTTGAACTCAAAATCATGGTTGTGCCAGGCAAAGCCGTAGCCGGCTTTCTCAGCCGTCTCGCCGATCTTGGCCAGGCGTGCGCCGAAGCCGCGCCAGCCGGCGGCGTCGGTTGGCCTGCTCTCGGCGACCAGATAGGGGCAGATGAGCAGTGTGATGCCGAGCGCGTCGGCGATTTTGCGCACGCCATCGAAATCCTTCTCGAGCGCGTCGATCGAGAAATGGCCGGTCGGCATGGCGAGCCCGTTCTTGTCGAGTTCGGCACGAAACGCCTTGGGATCGTCATAAACGCCGCCGAACCCTTCGACTTGCGCGTAGCCGAGCTCGCCCAGCATCTTGAGCACCGCTTCCCAAGGTTGGAAATTGCGGGCGCTGTAAAGTTGGAATGACCAATTCATCGTCTCTGTCCGTTCTCTGGGGGATGGATGGGCTTGAGGGTGAAATTTCGGGGAGTTACAGGCGGTTGCCGGTTGCAGCGTCGAACAGCGAAGCGCGCATCGGGTCAAAACCGATGCTCACGGTGTCGGCGTTGTTTGGCGTGCGCTCGGATGTCACCCTAACCGTGAAATTCTGATTTGCGAGCTTCAGCCAGACCAGCGTGTCGGAGCCCATGGGTTCGACGACGACGACATTAGCCGTCGCTGTGAAAGGCCATCCAGCGCCGCTGTTGAACGCGACATGCTCGGGCCTGATACCGAAGACGGCCGCCCCCGGCACGGGCTCCTTTTCGAAAGCGTAGGTGGCAAGCGGGATCCGCACATCCTCGGCGACGAAGTGCCAGTTGCCATCGTCCTTCTCCAGCCTGCCGTCGAGGAAATTCATCGCCGGCGAGCCGAGGAGGCCGGCGACGAACCGGTTGACCGGGCGATTGTAGATCGTCTGCGGTGCGTCGAGCTGCTGGATCACGCCGCCCTTCATCACCGCGATACGGTCGGCCAGCGTCATCGCCTCGATCTGATCGTGGGTGACATAGATCATGGTGTTCTGCAGCTTGCTGTGCAGCAGCTTGATTTCAACACGCAGTTCCGCGCGCAGCTTGGCGTCGAGATTGGAAAGCGGCTCATCGAACAGGAAGACGTCGACGTCGCGCACCAGCGCCCGCCCGATCGCCACACGCTGGCGCTGGCCGCCCGAAAGCGCCGACGGCTTGCGTTGCAGCAATGGCTCGATCTGCAGGATTTCAGCGGCCCGCGCGATGCGCTTGGCGATCTCGTCCCTGGGAATCCCGGCAACGCGCAGCCCGAAGGACAGGTTCTTTTCAACCGTCATCTGCGGGTAGAGCGCATAGGACTGGAACACCATGCCGATGCCACGGTCCTTGGGCTCCTCCCAGGTGACGTTCTTGCCCTTGATGAAGATGCGGCCGTCCGAAACGTCGAGCAGACCGGCGATGCAGTTGAGCAAGGTCGACTTGCCGCAGCCGGACGGGCCGAGAAGCACGATGAACTCGCCCTCGGCGACATCGATGTTGAGCGTCTCCAGCACCGACACTGCGCCGAAATTCAGCGACAGGTCCTGGATCGAGACACTGGGATTTTCCATTCTTGTCATCATCATCCTTTCACCGCGCCGGCAGCGATGCCACGCACGAAGAGCTTGCCGGAAACGAAGTAGACGACGAGCGGTACGAGGCCGGTCAGGATGGTGGCGGCCATATTGACGTTGTATTCCTTCACGCCCTGCACCGAGTTGACGATATTGTTGAGCTGCACCGTCATCGGATATGTGTCGGGGCGAGTGTAGACGACACCGAACAGGAAGTCGTTCCAGATGCCGGTCACCTGCAGGATGATGGCGACGACGAAGATCGGCAGCGACATCGGCAGCATGATACGAAAATAGATGCCCCAGAAGCCCGCGCCGTCGACGCGCGCCGCCCGGAACAGTTCATCCGGCATGGAAGAAAAATAGTTGCGGAACAACAGGGTCAGGATCGGCATGCCGAAGATGGAATGGACGATCACCAGACCGCTCAGGCTGCCATAGAGGCCGATTTCGCGCAGGATGATGACGATCGGATAGATCATCACCTGGTAGGGGATGAAGGCGCCGACGATCAGGATGACGAAGAAAGTGTCGGCGCCCTTGAAGCGCCAGTTGGCAAGCGCGTAGCCGTTCACGGAAGCGATCGCGATCGACAGGATGACCGACGGAACGGTGATGCGCACCGAATTCCAGAAGCCGCGCGAGAGTCCGTCGCAGTTGAGGCCGGTGCAGGCGCTGGACCAGGCCTTCACCCAAGGCTCAAAGGTGATCTCGAGCGGCGGTGAGAAGATGTTGCCGAGGCGTATCTCCGGCATGCCCTTGAGCGATGTCACCACCATCACATAGAGCGGCAGCAGATAGTAGAGCGCCACCACGATGAGCGTGCCATAGAGGAAGATGTTGCGGCGCGAGAACACATGCCGCGGCTTTGGCCCTCGCGGCCCGGATGCCTCAAGCCCGATAGAGCCCGTACCGGCAGGCAGGGAAACGGCAAGGTCAGCCACGCTTCTTGCCTCCGAATTCGAGATAGGCCCAGGGAACGATGACGACCACCACCGACAGCAGCATCATGGTCGAGGCAGCAAAGCCCTGGCCGAGGTTCTGGGCGAAAAACATGTAGTCATAGACATATTTGGCCGGCACTTCGGAGGCGATGCCGGGACCGCCGCTGGTCTGGGCGACGACCAGGTCATAGACCTTGACGATACCGGCAGCGATGATGACAAGCGCGGTGATGAAGACCGGTCGCATCATCGGGATGATGATGAAGAGATAGGTCTTCAAAGTCGGTATCCCGTCGACCCGCGCGGCCTTCCAGATATCCTCGTCGATGCCGCGCAGGCCCGCCAGCATCAGGCACATGATCAGCCCGGTGCCTTGCCAGAGCGCGGCGATCAATATGCCGTAGATGACGATGTTGGAATTGTAGAGCGGATCGAAATTGAAGCTTTCCCAGCCCAGGCCGCGCACCACCCCCTGGATTCCGAACTCCGGGTTGAGCAGCCACTGCCAGACGAGACCGGTGACGATGAAGGACAGCGCGAAGGGGTAGAGGAAGATGGTGCGGAATGTGTCCTCGAAGCGGATCTTCTGGTCGAGCAGCGCCGCCAGTATGAAGCCGATGACCAGAGAGAACACCAGCGAGAGCACGCCGTAGACCAGGAGGTTCTCGATCGAGACCAGCCAACGCGGCGTCGACCACAGTCGATAATACTGGTCGAGCCCGACGAAGTTCAGCCGCGGCAGCAGTTTTGAATTGGTGAAGGAATAGAGCACCGTCCACGCGCTGCCACCGACGAAGATCACCAGTGCGGTGAGGACCATCGGAATAGAGGCGACCTTGGCGTTAAGGTTGCGGAAGAGTTGGTTGGGGCGTTCGCTCTTGCTCATCTGCACAGCCGGGCTGGATCGGGTAAGGGCGGGAGGGTCAAGACCTTGACCCGGAGCTCCCGGCCCCGCGGTCGCGGGCCGGGAGCGAGCGGTTCGTCGACCGTCAGTCCGCTGAGGCGACGATGTCGGCGAAGCGCTTCTGTGCCTCTTCCACGGTCATGTCAGGCTTGGCGAAGAACTCGGAGAAAAGGTCCTCCTTCTGCTTTTGGGTGTCCTGTGACAGCAGCTGGTCCGTCCAGGGCATGACGCTGCCCTTGGCCAGGATGTCGAGCCCTTTCTTCATGCAGTCGTTCGCCGCCTTGAGGTCGATATCGCCGCGCACCGGCAGCGAACCCTTCTTGAGGTTGAAGGCGACTTGCGTCTTGGGATCGAGCAGCGCTTCGGCCAGCGCTTCCTGCGCCTTGGACTTTTCAGCGTCCTGCAGCAGCGGGAAGTAGAAGGCATCGCCCCCGGTGGCGATGACCTCGTTCAGGCCAAGACCGGGAAGACACGTATAGTCCTTTCCGGCGGTCTGGCCGGCAACCTGGAACTCGCCCTGCGCCCAGTCGCCCATGATCTGGCCGCCGGCCTTGCCGGAGATGACGAGATTGGTGGCCTGGTTCCAGTCCTGCACATTGGTGTTCTTCGCCATCATGCGGGC
>NZ_RZSX01001110.1:0-1737 GCF_004023105.1 Mesorhizobium sp. M5C.F.Ca.IN.020.32.2.1
GCGATGGAGCTGGCCTGGACCCAACAAGCGGCCCGTCTACAATTTCAGGAGCGAGGGGAGGGAATTCGGCTCGAACCGCTGCCTGATCGTCGCGGACGGGTTCTACGAGTTCACCGACCCCAAGGATCCAAAGAAGAAACGCAAGGACAAGTGGCTGTTCACGAAGCGAGACGGGCCGATCTTTTGCATCGCGGGCATCTGGCGGAAGACTGACGACGTCGGCGAGGCATTCACCATGCTGACTATGGAACCGGGTCCGGACATCACGCCCTACCACGACCGGCAGATCGTCATTCTAGAACGCCACGCCTGGGCCGATTGGCTCGACCCCGCCATACCGGCGCAATCCCTGATCAAGCGACTCCCGCAGGGATCGCTGCGCGTCGATCAGGTCGGGTGACAAGAAGGACGATCCGAGCCTCACGACTGTAGCGTGCAAGCATCCCGTGGCTACTCAAGGGGCTTGATCTCTATCGAGGGGCACTTTGAACCAATACTCTCGATCAGGCCCATGCCATTTGTCGCAAAGATGACCAAATACGTCGTGGTCCAAGATGCGCTTTGCGCTACCTGGACTGACTCCCAATTGCGCGAGCAGCGCGTACGAGGCCTTGTAATATTCGAGATGAGGCTCGAAATAGAATGGATTCTCGTTGGTGCCATCTCCCGAATAGTCAAGGCCCTGAACGAACACTTCCTGGAAATGCCCGAACACCTGTTGGGCGATGCGATCAGTCGCCGCTGCCGCTGCGCCCCCAAAGGCCGCGGCATGATCCATCTGATTGGATGCCATGGCGGCGGCCGACAAATGATCCATCTCTTCATTCCGGTTGCAGAGGCGCTCCAGCACGAGCAGTCCGATATGACGGGAATGGGCCGTGACGTCCGCAAACCGGAGCAGCAATTCGATTCCGCGGTACGATCGCGCATGCATTGCGGCGGAGGACAACGCGTAGAGCGTCCGGAATCGGTCATCTTCCGCAAATGCCGTCTCCACGATGTTCTTGAGATTTAGCCAGGCGACGCGCGCGCCGCCTTGCTCGGACATAACCCAAGCACGCCGCTCTTCTCTGGTTTCCCTCCCTTGACCAGCTAGAAAATTCGCCAGGGCGGTTTCGGCCTGTCGCCCGAGTTCGGGAAGTGTCCCGTCTGCTTGGATCTGACTGGCCACTGCATCCAACGAGGATCCGACCTGGTGTGGGAGCCAGACGGCCAGCGCCCGATGCTCGATCAAGGATCGGACGCAGAGCAGGGCGGCCAGGCTGTTTCCCTGCACGACTTGTCGTACGAGCTGTACCTTGAAGGACGCCGCCTTCGCCTGGTCGATCAGCATCGCGAGTTGAAGGCAAAGGGCGTTGAAACGCAACCATCGAACCTGATCTGTCGTATCGGGCGCTCCGGCCGGAAACTGGGAAACAACACGCTCCTCGCCGCGTCGCGCAGCGGCAAACCCAAGCACGTCAGTGGCATGAGCGCCCTCCCAAGTCCTGAACTCGGATTCGCGAGCGTTCGGAACTCCTCTCGGCCATCGGGGCAGCTTCTCGAGCAGGGGGACCAAAGCGGGATCACGAAGCGTGGGGGCTAGGTCGTTCCTTTCCGTTGCGAGCCATTGGACGATAGCCGGCGCCTTCATCACTTCAGCCACTGCGTCATTTTCGGCCGTTCGACGAATCTCCGGCAAGATGTCGGACAGGAGGAGCCGGGTCGTGCGCTTCCAGGATTCAGTTGATTTCACGC
>NZ_RZSX01001111.1:0-1734 GCF_004023105.1 Mesorhizobium sp. M5C.F.Ca.IN.020.32.2.1
TCTATGCCTTGTTCGTCGGCATCGCGGCGGTGATGCTGATTGCGTCCACCATAACGCTGGTCATCTGATGGTCTGCCGATATTTAGATGATGCCGGCCTGCGAATGGCGGTCTCCTGCACTTCCGGTACTCGCGTACCGAAAGTACGCTCCGTTCCGGTTCTCGGAAACCACGCAGTCTGGTCGCTTCGCGCCCGTCTTCGACTCCGGCTCGGCCTGACCTGAATCTCAACAGACCCGGGGCGCACGAAATTTAATATCCGATCGCCTCGCCGGATGCGGCGCGGCTGTCGATAGCGCCGTTGTAGCGGGCGCCGCCGCCCTTCTCGATCTCGGCCAGGCTCTTGCCGCCGACCAGGATGCCGGCCGCCTGGCCCCAGGTCGCCTCGGTGACATCGAGGTGGTAGCCCATGCCGGCAAGCAGCTTTTCGGTATCGGGCGACAGGCCGAACGGTTCGATATAGACCGTGTCTGGCAGCCACTGGTGGTGGATGCGCGGCGCGTCGATCGCCTCCTGGATGTTCATGCCATGATCGACAACGTTGACGATCGCTTCCAGCGTGATGGTGATGATGCGCGAGCCGCCGGGGCTGCCGATGACCATGAACGGCTTGCCGTCTTTGGCCACGATGGTCGGGCTCATCGACGACAGCGGCGTCTTCCTCGGCTCGATCGCATTCGCCTCGCCCTGTACGAGGCCGTAGAGATTGGGCACGCCCGGTTTCTGGGTGAAATCGTCCATCTCGTTGTTGAGCAGGATGCCGGTGCCGTCGGCGACGACGCCGGCGCCGAACGAACCGTTCAGCGTATAGGTTACCGCGACGGCGTTGCCGTCATTGTCGACGATCGAATAATGCGTCGTCTCCTGGCTCTCGCCAAAACCCTTCGGCATCAATTCCTGCGACACGCCGGCCCGGAACGGATCGATCTTTTCACGGATTTCTTTTGCATAGGCCTTGTCCAGCAGCTTTTCGACCGGATTGTCGACGAAGTCGGGATCGCCGAGCGCCGAATTGCGGTCGACATAGGCATGGCGCATTGCCTCGACCATGATTTTGACGGTTTCGGCGGAACCCGCGCCAAGATAGGACAGCGGATAGAATTCCAGTACGTTGAGGATCTCGCAGATGATGGCGCCGCCCGAGCTCGGTGGCGGCGAGGAGGTGATCTCATAGCCGCGGTAATTGCAGGTCACCGGCTCGAGCTCGCGGACCGCGTAGTTCTCGAAATCCGCCTTGGCCAGAATGCCGCCCTTCTCCGCGCTGGCCCTAACGATGCCGTCGGCGATCGGTCCTTTGTAGAAGGCATCTCGACCTTGCTCCGAAATCGCTGAGAGCGAGGCGGCGAGATCAGCCTGAACAAGGCGCTCGCCGATGGCATAAGGCTTGCCGTCCGGCTTCAGGAAGATGGCAGCCGCGGCCGCGTTCTTGGCCAGCCGTTCGGCGCCGCGTTCGAGCGAGGCGACATCGCCCTGCTCGAGCACGAAGCCGTCCTTGGCATAGCGGATGGCCGGCGCCATCAAGTCCTGCCGCGTCAGCGTGCCGTATTTTTCCCGTGCCGTTTCAAAACCGGCCACCGAGCCCGGCACGCCGACCGCGAGATAGCCGTCAAGGCTGGCGCCCTTCACCGGCTCGCCGTCCTTGTCGAGATACATGGTCTTCGTCGAGGCGAGCGGCGCCCGCTCGCGGAAATCGAGGAAGGTCGAGCGGCCGTCCTTGAAGCGGATGGTCATGAAG
>NZ_RZSX01001112.1:0-1733 GCF_004023105.1 Mesorhizobium sp. M5C.F.Ca.IN.020.32.2.1
GATTAGCCATAAGCCACCACACCTTCGTCATCCCAGGGCGGAGCAAGGAGCGCAGCGACGCGGCGCAGACCCTGGGATCATGCCTTTCCTCGGAGCGCTGCTGCGGTGGAGAACCTTTGATCGCGGCAGGACAGAGGGGGGCGCGAAGGATCGCTACAGGTCAGCATTTATCCGGAGCCGCTGCATTCTTCGGCTGAGGGAACGGCATGGATCCCAGGGTCTGCGCCGCGTCGCTTCGCTCCTTGCTCCGCCCTGGGATGACGAAGGGAGGGATGTTTCAGCCAATCCTAGAGGTTTGCGATTTGCCACTGAAATTGGCTGAGAGGAATTGTCGACGGTCGCTGCCGATCGGCCCAACCTGTCAAAATCACTGTGCAGAGGAACTAGCGATGAAGTCTCCCGACGGCGCCTCGATACAAGAAGCCGAGATCGCGATCATCGGCGGCGGTATTGCCGGAGCGAGTGCGGCCTATGAACTGGCGGCCGTCTCGTCGGTCATCCTGCTCGAGCGGGAAAGCCATTGCGGTTACCATTCCACCGGCCGGTCGGCCGCGAGTTTTACGGAGAATTACGGCAACGCCATCATCCGACGGCTGGCGATCGCCAGCCGGTCTTTTCTCGAAGCGCCGCCCGAGGGCTTTTGCGATCATCCCTTGATGCTTCCGCGTGGGATGCTGACCATCGCGCGCCAGGATCAGCTCGGCCGGCTTGAAGAGGAACTCGAAAGGGCCCGCCAGCTCGTGCCGTCGATCCATCGCGTCAGCCCCGAACAGGCGTTGGCGCGCGTGCCGGTGCTGCGAGCCGATTATGTCGCCGGTGCGATCGTCGAACCAGGCTGTCGCGAGATCGACGTCAACGAACTCCACCAGGGTTTCCTGCGCAATGCGCGCAAGCGTGGCGGCCTAATCGTCACCAATGCAGGCGTCGACGCGATCGAGCGGCACAAGGATCGCTGGATCCTGCAGACGAGCCAGGGACTGTTCGCCGCGCCGATCCTCGTCAATGCGGCCGGCGCCTGGGCCGACAGGATCGCCGCTTTGGCCAAAATTGCGCCGATCGGCCTGGTGCCGAAGCGACGCACCGCCTTCCATGTCGCGGCACCGGATGATGTCTCCATTGCCGGCTGGCCGCTGGTCAACGATGTCGGCGAGGAATTCTACTTCAAGCCGGACGCCGGCCGGATTTTCGTCTCGCCGGCGGATGCGACAGCGAGCGGGCCGATGGACGCCTATCCCGACGATTTCGACGTCGCCGTAGGGGTCGATCGGCTGCAGCGGGCGACGACGATCGACGTGCGCCGGATAGAACATCAATGGGCGGGGCTGCGCAGCTTTGTGCGCGACGCCTCGCCGGTGGTGGGCTTCGACGACAAGGCCGAGGGTTTTTTCTGGCTGGCGGGCCAGGGCGGCTACGGCATCAAGACATCGCCGGCGCTGGCCCGGGCATGTCGGGATCTGATCCGTACCGGACGCTTGCCGGATGAGCTGTTGCGTCAAGGCATCGAGGCGGGCGATCTTGCGCCTGGCCGGATCAGGACGACATTCGCGCCAGAGGAAAAAGCACCGTGAGCAAGGGATGACCGCATGACGATCGAACGCTTCGAGAACGGACCACGCTTCTGCCGCGTGCTCAGCCACAATGGTATTGTCTATCTGGCCGGCATGACGGCCGACGATCCGTCGGGCGACACCACGCAGCAGACGCGCGACGTGCTCGACAAGATCGACGCCTAT
>NZ_RZSX01001113.1:0-1731 GCF_004023105.1 Mesorhizobium sp. M5C.F.Ca.IN.020.32.2.1
ATGCCCATGTGGTCGCCTGTGACCCGGTCACCTCCCTTGGACGCAACCGCCACGCCGCGAAAGATGTTGCCGCCGCCGATGACGATGCCGACCTCGATGCCCAGGGCGCGGGCCTCGGCGATGTCTGCGGCGATGCGATCGACTACCGACACGTCGATGCCGAAATGCTGCTCGCCCATCAACGCTTCCCCAGATGCTTTCAGCAAGACACGTCGGTAGAGGGGCTTCACCGTCATCTGGTCCTCATTATCATGCGTGTGACGCGCAGCGGGCTGCCGCCGCGCAGGCGCTGCCCGGAAACATTGGGTTCCGATACACGAAGGGCGCCGCGATGTCACGCGGCGCCCGAACCGGAAAACTCTCTTCCAGCCTTAGCTTACGCCGGCAAATGCACCTTGCATGAGCAGATCCGGGCATGAGCAGATCCGGCAGATAGCCAGCCGGCCTGTCGCCGGGCGCACCGCGCAAGAAATCGGCCGGGCATCCTCGCGGACACCCGGCCATAAGTCTTTTCAGAAAGATGGGGTGCGGTTTACTTCTTGACCGCCGCCGCGACTTCCGCCGCAAAATCGGTCTCTTCCTTCTCGATGCCCTCGCCGAGCGCGAAGCGCAGATAAGCAGTGATCTTGGCCGGTGCGCCGATTTCCTTCTCGGCATCCTGCAGCGCCTTCTCGACGGTGATGTCGGGATTGAGCACGAAAGCCTGCTTGAGCAGCACGACCTCTTCGTAGAACTTGCGCAGACGGCCCTCGACCATCTTCTCGATGATCGCCTCCGGCTTGCCGGACTGGCGCGCCTGGTCGGCGAAGATCGCCTTCTCGCGCTCGACCGCGGCCGGATCGAGCTGCTCCGTCGTCAGCGCCATCGGGTTGGTGGCGGCGACATGCATGGCGACCTGACGGGCAAAGGCGTTGGCGGCCTGCGCGTTGCCTGTCGTCTCGATGGCGACCAGCACGCCGAGCTTGCCAAGGCCGTCGGCAACCGCATTGTGGACGTAGGTCGCGACAGCGCCGTGCTCGACCGTGAGCTTGGCCGAACGGCGGAAGCCAAGATTCTCACCGATAGTGCCGACAGCGTCCTTGATGGTGTCGGCAACCGACTTGTCGGAACCCGGATACGGGGCGGCTGCGACGGCCTCGGTCTTGCCGCCATAGGCGAGCGCGACCTTGGCGACCTTGGCGACGATATCCTGGAAGGCGGCGTTGCGGGCAACGAAGTCGGTCTCAGAATTGACCTCGACGACCGCCGCCTCGCGGATACCGGAATCGACACCGATCAGGCCTTCGGCCGCGGTACGGCCGGCCTTCTTGTCGGCCTTGGAAATGCCCTTCTTGCGCAGCCAGTCGACGGCCTCTTCCATGTTGCCGTTGGTCTCGTTCAACGCCGCCTTGCAGTCCATCATGCCCGCGCCGGTCAAGTCGCGGAGTTCTTTGACCTGTGCAGCCGAAATACTCATTGTCGCCTCTTTGTTTAAAATGCACCGACGCACCACCGGTCCTCGATGATGCGCCTGGCGCCAGCGCTTAGCGCGCCAGAATATGAGAAAGATGAAGGCCGAAACCGGCCTTCCCTGTTACGCTTCCGGTGTCTGGGCAGCCGGTGTCTCGGCGGTCGGCGTCGGCTCGAGTGCCGGCTCGATCGGGGCCTCGGCCAAAGCGCCAACGTCGACGCCAAGCGCGCCCTGCTGGCGAGCAATGCCGTCGATTGCAGCCTTGGCGATCAGATCGCAAT
>NZ_RZSX01001114.1:0-1729 GCF_004023105.1 Mesorhizobium sp. M5C.F.Ca.IN.020.32.2.1
CCCAATAGCTCATGCCGTGCGGGATGACTTCGTCATTGAAGTCGTAGGCCGGATTGTGGAGACCGGCGGTGTCGCCATTGCCGATGAAGATGAACGCGCCCGGCCGCGCTTCCAGCATGTAGGAGAAATCCTCGCCGCCCATCACCGGCTGGATGGCGCGATGCACATGCGCCTCGCCGGCGACATCAGCGGCGACGTCGCTGGCAAAGACCGTCTCTTCCGGATGGTTGAAGGTGACGGGATAATTGGCATTGTAATCCACCTCGATCGTTGCTCCGAAGGCCGCGGCCACGCCCTCGCAGAGGGCGCGCACGCGCTCCTCGGCCTTCCTGGCGACCTCCTTCTTCAGCGTGCGCACGGTGCCGGCGATCTCGGCGCTCTCGGGAATGACGTTGTAGGCGTCGCCGGCGTGGAATTTCGTCACCGACACCACGACAGCCTCGACCGGATCGGTGCTGCGCGAGGCAATCGTCTGCAGGGCGCCGACGAGCTGGCTGGTGATGACGATCGGGTCGATCGTGCCGTGCGGCATCGCCGCATGCCCGCCTCGGCCGTTGACGGTGATGGTGAATTCGGCAGTCGCCGCCATTATCGGGCCTGGCTTGATGGCGAACTGGCCGACCGGCAGGCCCGGCATGTTGTGCATGCCGAACACCTTGGAGATGCCGAAGCGCTCCATCATGCCCTCCTTGACCATCTCGTTGCCGCCGCCGCCGCCTTCTTCGGCCGGCTGGAAGATCACCGCGAGGGAGCCGGCGAAATTGCGCGTCTCGGCAAGATATTTGGCAGCACCGAGCAGCATTGCGGTGTGGCCGTCGTGGCCGCAGGCGTGCATCTTGCCCGGAATGGTCGAGGCGTAGGATTTTCCGGAGATCTCGTTGAGCGGCAGCGCGTCCATGTCGGCGCGCAGGCCGATGGTCGTGCCTTCGCCCAGGCGGCCGCGGATGATGCCGACGACGCCGGTCTTGCCGAGCCCGGTCACCACGTCGTCGCAACCGAAGGCCTTCAGCTTCTCGGTGACGAAGGCGGCGGTCTTGAAGACGTCGAAATTCAGCTCTGGCGTCTGGTGCAGATGGCGGCGCCAGCCGGCGACCTCGTCTTGCATTTCGGCGGCGCGGTTCAGGATCGGCATGATGGTTCCATCTCGCTGTTGGAGCAGACGGGCTCTGCCTGCTGCTTTGCAAATTGTGCCTGCTGTTTTACAATTGTCATTCAGGCACTTTGCCATCTTGACGTCACATAGGCTAAATAGCACCGCAAGATTGCGATCCGGATAGGGGCCGGATCACCATGCTGGCGATCGCGTAACAAATCTTACGGAGCCAGAGGCGACTGCGGCAAGAGGCGATTTCGGATTCCACCATGCGGTACAGGCATTTCCTCAAACTATTGCTGGCGGGCGCCGTGGCGCTTCCGGTGCTGGCCGGACCGGCTCTCGCCAATCCGACGATCGTGTTCGATCTGGGAAATGGCAAGATCCTCCAGCACCAGGAGGCTTTCAAGCGCTGGTATCCTGCCTCGCTGACCAAGCTGATGACCGCCTATGTGACGTTCCGCGCGATTGCGGCCGGCGAGGTTCAGCTCGATTCGCCAATCAAGGTCTCGAAACGTTCCGCCGGCGAGCCGCCGAGCAAGATGGGCTTCAAGCCGGGTTCGGTCATGCGGCTCGACAACGCGCTGAAGATGATGCTGGTCAAATCGGCCAACGACGTCGCCATGGCCGTCGGCG
>NZ_RZSX01001115.1:0-1728 GCF_004023105.1 Mesorhizobium sp. M5C.F.Ca.IN.020.32.2.1
GATCTGACCTACGACTGACAGGCAACCGCCGCACTGCACAATATTTAGGCGGCCTGCCAGTCGAGCGGCATTGGGTCGTGAAGAAAGCCTTCCCCGATCCCATTGAGAAAGCCCGATTCAAGCCGATTTCGATGGTTTGGCATGCCTGTTGCTTTGCCCTGACGACCAATTGGTTTTGCTCAGTCAAAGGGGAAAATAATGAACCGTCGCAATATGTGCATGCTGGCCTTCGCCGCCATGGCTGGAATCGCCATGGCTCCGTCTCCGCAGGCGCGGGCTGACGCCTTGAGCGACATTGGGGGGCGGGGCACCATCCGCATCGCGGTGCCACAGGATTTCCCGCCCTTCGGCAGTGTCGGTGCCGACATGACGCCGCAAGGCTACGACATCGATATCGCCAATCTGATTGGCGAAAAGCTCGGCGCCAAGGTCGAGATCGTCCCGGTCACCAGCGCCAACCGCATTCCCTATCTTCAGACCAACAAGGTCGACCTGGTCATTTCCAGCCTCGGCAAGAATCCCGATCGCGAGAAGGTCATCGACTTTTCCGAAGCCTACGCCCCCTTCTACAATGGCGTGTTCGCTCCGGCGGATGTCGCGGTCGCGAAGGCGGAAGACCTCGCCGGCAAGACCGTTGGCGTCACCCGCGGTGCGATCGAAGATCTCGAACTGACCAAGGTCGTGCCCGCGAGCGTCGAGATCAAGCGCTACGAGGACAATAACGGCACTATTTCCGCTTTCCTTTCGGGCCAGGTCGAGGTGATCGCGACCGGGAATGTCGTCGCCGCCGCCATCCTCGAAAAGAACCCGCCCAAGCGGCCGGAGCTCAAATTCCTGATCAAGAATTCGCCTTGCTACATCGGCATGAACAAGGAAGAGCCGGCGTTGATGGCCAAGATCAACGGCATCATCGCCGCTGCCAGGTCCGATGGCGCCCTCAACGCAATTTCGCAAAAATGGCTGAAGGTCGACCTGCCGGCTGACCTGTGATCGCCGCCCGCCGCGTGTGGCTTAGAGCATTTTGCAGCCAAATGGAACCATTTGGCGTCCGCATAAATGCGGCAAAACAAACAGTTAGAGCGAGTTGCCGGTTCCAAGAGAACCGGAACCGCTCTAGGTCAGATAGCAAGCCATGACCTATCAGTTCGATTTCGGCTGGCTGATCGGTTCTCTGCCGGTGCTGCTGAAGGGCATCCGGATCACCGTGCAGCTCATCGTGATCGGCGCGGTGTTCGGCGTGGCCTTTGGCATTGCCTGCGCCTGGGTGCGGGCGCTGGGGCCGAAATGGCTAAAACCCGTCGTCGCGACCTATGTCGAGCTGATCCGCAACACGCCCTTCCTCATCCAGCTGTTCTTCATCTTCTTCGGGCTGCCGTCGCTTGGCATCAGGATGTCGGAACTGACCGCCGCCAACCTCGCCATGATCGTCAATCTCGGCGCCTACAGCTGCGAAATCGTCCGCGCCGGCATCCAGGCCACGCCACGCGGCCAGTTCGAAGCCGGCGCGAGCCTCGCCATGACGCCGTTCCAAAGCTTCCGGTATGTCGTTCTGGTCCCGGCGCTGCAGCGCATCTGGCCTGCGCTGTCATCGCAGATCGTCATCGTCATGCTGGGTTCGGCCGTCGTTTCGCAGATTGCCGCCGAGGACCTGACCTTTGCAGCCAACTTTATCCAGTCGCGCAATTTCAGGGCCTTCGAAACCTACATCGTCTCGACCCTGATCTACCT
>NZ_RZSX01001116.1:0-1728 GCF_004023105.1 Mesorhizobium sp. M5C.F.Ca.IN.020.32.2.1
GTCGTGAAGCTCGATGAAATAGATCCTCTTCGTCGTCACGACATTCATGTTGGTAGTGACGTTTTGGGCGATCGGCTTCACAAACAGGATGTTGCCCTTCTCTGAAGGCGCAACCTGCCAGCTCTCCGTGTCGCCAAGCGAGATCGTCTCGAAACGTTCATCTTCATCGAAAATGATCATTGTCGAAATGCCGTAAGTCGCATTGACCGTCACGACGTTGTTGGGCTGGTAGACAACGCTCGTCACCCGGCCGTCGAGGTTTCCCGGGCGTGGCGACTGTGCCGCATGGGCGTGAGTCATGATTGCGGCGAAGAACGCCGCCGAAAACAGGAGGTGTTTCATCATCCCTCACCTCCTGGGGTCACCGTCTCCTGGTCACGACGGTAGCTGAAGACCTGGAAGCCGAGGGGATTTTCAAAAAGCCACTGATTTTCAGTGGGGGTGTCGGTGTAGCGGAAACGCACGACCGAAATGTAGTGCCGCGTGATGGAATCCGTGTCGGATTTTTCCGTCGTTGAGAAACGGACAAGAGCCGTTGATGGCGGCTGGCTAGGATCGCTCGGCTCAGTGACCGCCACCGATTTTATGTCGATCGAAACCCGCTTGTTTTTTCCGTATACTTTTGCGGGGTTTTTCGGATTGGCAGCGCTGTAGAGTTCTTGCAGTTCACGCGCAGCATCGCTGGTTGACAACAAGGCTGCAATCCCGAAGTTCTGTTCGATCTCGTAGGGGTCATAACCCTCGCGGGCGCGTATATAGCGCACGACATTTGCCTGAGTGACCGCCTTTTGCTCAGTAATGTTGGCAGGCCTGGTCAGACCGCTCTTGACCTCCAGATAGCCGGTATTTTTGTCGACCACGACGACATACGGTTCGAAGCTCTTCAACGGAACCAGCAGCACCAATGCCGCGAGCGCTAGCAACGTGATCGCCCCGAAAATGATAGTCACGAACCAGGCGAGCCCGCGCGATCGCTTGGCCTTTTTGACAATCTCATATTCCCAACGATCGCCGTCTTGGAAATAGGTCCGTAGTGCAGTCTCTTTTGAATCTGACATTTTTCGATCTAGCCCTTAGTTGCCCTCACAAGCAGCTCAGCGCGGCATGCTGTTGTTGCTTATTCGGTTCTGCATCGCGGCCCTGGCGTTGGCGCCGCGGATGTTGGTGAGCATGCCGGCATGTGTGCGATCGCGAGCCTGCATGCCGGCATTGCCGACGAACCCGGCGGCGCCACGGGCGACATCGACAGCTTTCATCGGCGCGGTCACGCCGCTGTAGCGACCAACAGCCCGCGCAACATTGCCGATCCCGGCGGCGACGCCGCCGACGATGCCTTGCGCGAGAACCTGAATATTGATCAGGACGAACGCGCCGGCGCAGCACAGCAGCAGGAACGCCGAGATATCGCTGAGCTGGAGCCGGCGCTGACTGGCGGCGTTGGAGACTTTGGTCAACTCAGGGTCCATCGCAGCGATCAGGAAAGCGGCCACGACATAGACGAAAAGCGGGATTAGCGCGTAGAGAAGCACCTGTTGGAACCACGAAACGCCAAGATTCCGCGTCTGCTCGAACAACATGCAGGCGATGAAAATCGGCGCCGTGCCGATCAGCACCCACATCATGACTTTTGCAAGCAGCAGGATCGCCAGTGCGACGGCAATGAAGACGGCGACGCACAACATGATTAGGAAGCCGACCATCGACGGCAAGACCGAGAAATAGCCTGAC
>NZ_RZSX01001117.1:0-1726 GCF_004023105.1 Mesorhizobium sp. M5C.F.Ca.IN.020.32.2.1
CGCCATCGGGCATCACGCGCCGGGAACCGCAATAGGCGGCGACCGCATCGGGCGCGGCTTCAAGTGCGGCCAGCATTTTCGCAAGGAAGCTGGCGTCCACCCAATCGTCCGCATCCAGGAACATGAGCCAGCGGCCGCGCGCTGTCGAGATCCCGCTATTGCGCGCGCCGGCGGCGCTATGCGCGCAAGAGCTCAACGTCCGAAACCGGGCATCGCGCTCCACATAACCGGCGACAATCGCGGCGGTGGCGTCCGTGGAGGCGTCGTCGACGACGATCGCCTCCCAGTCCATTATTTCCTGATCGAGAAGGCAATCGAGTGCGCGCGCCAGCGTTACCTCAGCGTTGTGCGCAGGAACCACGATTGAAACCAAGGGATTATGCACCACGCCGTCTTACCCGTGCCTGGTTCGAAGGTAGAACAAGAGTCCCGAAACATAGCCGGCGATTCCTGCCAAAGGGAACGGTCCTCAGGGACGCTGCGTCCAAACAGTCTCCTGCGAACTCTTCCTGTCGTGCTACCGATGCTGGAAGCCTGGCGCAGCATTCGCATCCGTGCCGCCGAGCTTGGGCGCCAGCTGTCGCAGATGCACGTCAAAGCCAAGCATGCCGCATACTCATGTCGATCCCCGGAGTCGGCACCATGACCACAAGCTGCGGTCCCTGGCACCGTATGAGTGCAACAGCTACGGCAGACTGACGTCTTTTGCAATCGGGGGCGCCGTAAATGCAAGCCCACTGAAGCTTTGGTGTGAATGACTGCCGTTATTGGGACAACCGCTCCCCTCCTGTCGACCGAAACGCCTCGATTCCGAGGTGCATTCTCGAACAGCCATTCTCCGTGCGAAAGAAGACCTCCCGTCTACCGTTGGGCCCGCATCGGAAGCGGATCGTCGCAGTATACAGCCGGGTGCGAGACAGTATGTGCGCCGCCAGATCAGCTAATTTAGATACTTCTAATGAGTCCGCGCTACTTAATTGCGCTCCAGTAGCTATAGCCGGAACATTGTATTACTCATTTCGATAGTAGATTGCGTCCAATGGTCGATTAGATTAGCCGGTTGTGGCTGCTATCACAAAGAGATGCGAGAGCGACACCAATCGGAACTCGTGCATTGCTGCTAGTCGAAGAGATGTAAAAGGGACGCACGAATTGGCTTACGTCAAGAAGATTCCGGCTTGCGAGCCGGGTATTTTGCTGACATGCTTGGGTGTTTTTGAGTTTTGCACTGTGGCAGGTGTTCAAATGAAGGGGCATAAGGATGGCTAAGGAATCTTCGAATACCGCTTCTTCAGCAAATAAAGCGGACGAAAATCTGATAAGTAATGCAGACGGAAACGGGCTGGCCTTCATGGGGGTCCAGGCTCGCGAGAGCGGGGTCTCCGGCGACGCTGTAGGTGTCGACAAGATACGTGATCTGCTGTTCGGCAACCAGATGCAGGACTACGACCGCCGTTTTTCCAAGCTTGAAGAACGGTTCTTGCAGCGCTTCAAGGATGTAGAATCCGAGGCCAAGCGCAATCTTGAAATGTACGAGTCAAATGCAAAGAAGCAGGTCGAATCGCTCGCGGCGCAATTGCGGAACGAAAAAGATGCACGAGCCGAGGCCGACAAGGAGATTGACCGGAATCTTCGTGAGCAAAATCAGGCGCTTGAAAAGCAGGTGCGCGCGTTGTCGGATCAATTGAGCGAGCTTGAGCGCGAAGTCGCGGACCGGATAAATCGA
>NZ_RZSX01001118.1:0-1722 GCF_004023105.1 Mesorhizobium sp. M5C.F.Ca.IN.020.32.2.1
GAGACCGAGCGCCGCGACGCCGTTGCTGTCGATCTCGGACGCGAGCACTTCGCGCGCTCCGGCCTTTGCCGCGGCGATGCCGACGAGGCCCGACCCGGCGCCGAGGTCGAGCACGCGAAGCCCGGCCACGGACTCCGGCCGATCGAGGATGTAGCGGGCAAGCACCGCGCCGCCGGCCCAGGCATAGGCCCAGTAAGGTGGCTGCGGCTCGGGCCCGTCCGCGTCGGCTTCGGTTCCTTCTTCTTCCGGCTCGGCTGCTCGTCCTTCTTGATGCGTGAGCCGCCACAGACCGCTCGCGGGATGGGCTGCATAAAGCCGGATTTCGGGAAGCGCAGGAACGGGGGCGATACGCATGTTCGCCTTGATGAATGTCAGCGGATCGTGACGGGAAAGCGGGTCCGCCGCGTCCTCGACAGTAAGGCAATCGCCCAAAATTATCCCAACCCCCGTAACGCCCGCCGCAGAATCTTGCCCACCGGCGTCTTCGGCAGTTCGGTCCGAAACTCGATGTATTTTGGCCGCTTGTAGCCGGTCAGGTTCTCGCGGCAATAGACGGTCAGCACCTCAGCGGTCAGCAACGGGTCCTTCTTGACGACGAACAGCTTCGGCACTTCGCCCGAATGCTCGTCCGGGACACCGATCGCCGCCACTTCGAGCACGCCCGGATGCAGGGCCACCACTTCCTCGAGTTCGTTCGGATAGACGTTGAAGCCGGACACCAGGATCATGTCCTTCTTGCGGTCGACGATCTTGGTGTAGCCGCGCTCGTCCATGAAGCCCATGTCGCCCGACTTGAAGAAACCATCCTTGGTTATCACCTTGGCAGTCTCGTCCGGCCGTTTCCAGTAGCCGGCCATCACTTGCGGTCCGCGTATGCAGATCTCGCCGACTTCGCCGAGCGGCAAATCGTTGCCGTCGTCGTCGCGGATGGCGATCTCGGTCGAGGGCAGCGGCAAGCCGATCGTGCCGGTGAAGGTGCCATTGCTGAATGTGTTGGCGGTGGCCACCGGCGAGGTTTCCGAAAGCCCGTAGCCCTCGGTGACCGGGCAGCCGGTCAACGCCTTCCAGCGTTCGGCAACACCCTTCTGCACCGCCATGCCGCCACCCAGCGTCAGGATCAGTGGCTTGAAGTCAAGCTTGCGGAAATCTTCATTGTTGAGCAGTGCGTTGAACAGCGTGTTGAGGCCTGGAAAGATGTGGATCGGATATTTGCCGAGTTGCTTGACGAAGCCGGGAATGTCGCGCGGATTGGGAATGAGTATGTTCTGGCCGCCGAGCTGCATGCCCATCAGTGCGTTCACCGTCAGCGCGAAGATATGGTAGAGCGGCAGCGCGCAGATGAAGTTGAGATGCGCCGGTTTCGGCTTGACCGTGAAGGCGTCCTCGATCCAGAGCGCGTTCTGCGCCACATTGGCCAGCACGTTGCTGTGCAGCAGTACCGCGCCCTTCGAGATGCCGGTGGTGCCGCCGGTATATTGCAGGAAGGCGACATCGTCGGCAGCGACCTTCACCGGCTTGAAATTCATGCCGGTGCCTGCTTTCAACGCGGCGTTGAACTTGACATGGCCCGGCAGCGACCAGGCCGGGACCATCTTCTTCACGCGGCGCACGACGAGATTGACGATCGTTCCTTTCAGGCCGCCAAGCATGTCGCCCATCGCCGCGACCACGACATGCTTGACAGCCGTTTTGGCGATCACCGCCTGCAAGGCGTTGGCGAAA
>NZ_RZSX01001119.1:0-1722 GCF_004023105.1 Mesorhizobium sp. M5C.F.Ca.IN.020.32.2.1
GTTGACGAACGGGTTTCGTCGTCACCGGACGGCGCCCAATCCTCGCTGTCTTCTGCATCACGGAAATCGGCGTCCGTCATGCTGTCGTCGTCTTCGGCGGCGATCGATCGACTGCCCGTGTCGGTGGGTTCGACTACCTCTTGCGTCGCCTTGTCCGGCTCCGAAACCGGGGCGCCGTCGCTATTGTCGGCGACATAGTCCCGGTCGGCGTAGTCGAGCAGCGAGCCTGAGATGCCGGACACGGTTGCTTCCCGCTGCTCGGCGTCGAGCCTCGCGACATCCTTCTCGTCTTCGACATCAGTTTCGGACGGTTCCGCCGCAGCCGGTTCTGCCGACATTGCAGCATCGGGCTGTTCGGTTGGGGGATTGTCCTTCTTGAGCCGCTCGCCGATTTCACGGAATGCACTGCGTTCGAGCGTCGACAGGCCTTTGTCGTTGGCCGGCTGCCTGTGCTCCGCCAACCGGATCACCTTGTCGGCAAAGCGCCGCTCCGGCTTCGGCACGATGGTCAGCGCCGGCACCTCGCCCTGGAACGGGTCGGTTTCGTCAGGCGTTTCGGCGACTTCCGGCTCGAAGGCTGCGGGAGCCCCGGCATTAGGGACAAGCGCCATACCGATCGCTTCCGGATCGACCACTGTATCGCCGGTGCGGGCAACGCCGAAGCCGCGAAAACCTTCGAAGGCACGGCCTCGGCCGTAGACGGGCAGCGCCGCCAGGTCGACGGGAATCTTGAAATCGGTGCCGGCAACCGGCCACAGCACCGAGCGGCCGGACCAGGTGTCGCGACGGTCGAGCAGGCCGGCGATCTCGCCGGACGCATCGAGGTCGAAGGTGGCCGCGACGTCCCTGAAACGCCGGCCGATCACATCGGCGGCAGGCTTGCCGACGAGTTCTGCGAATTCCGGCGACAGCGCACTGAACCTGCCTTCGGCGTCGGTGCGCCAGACGAAACGCAGGGGCGGCGCCGCGCGGTCGATCGAGGGGATGGCACGCTCAGTCGGGTAGCCGGCCCCGATGGCATCCTGTGCGGAATTTTCGGCCGAAGCATCCGCCTCGACATGTCCGGACGCATCCGGTCGGCCCGGCTTTTGCGCCTCATCCTCGCTGGCGCTGAAATACCAATGGTCATGCTGTGGAGGCATTCCGCCGGCCGCTTCCGGACCCTGCTCGGTCGAATCGGGCGCGGTTGAATCAGGTCTGGTCGAATCAGGTCTGGTTGAATCTGGCCCGGTCGAATCGGGAACGTCGTGCTCCGCCGACACCGAACCGTCTCCGCCGGCTGCCGGGACGGTCTGCGCTGCCACATCCAACTTCGCGACTGTTGCGGGCGCTTTGTCCTGCTCTGCTTTTGGCGGGACTGCGGCATCGGCCGCCGTCGCACCGATAGCGGTTTCTCCTCTCGCGCTGCGCTCGCCAGCAGAGCCTGCTTCGGAGTCAAGCCGGTTCTCGTCGATCACCACCAGCAGGTGCCGCTCGTCCGTCAGCCGGGCGAGGCCGGCCGGATAGGAAGTGGTGCCGCCTGGAACGAGGCGTTTGACGATGCGATCGTTCTCGTTCGCCACATCGGTCACAAGCGCTGCCAGCGTTTCGGGCAAGATGCCGAGCGCCGAAAAACCGTCGGAAGCGGCCTCGACGTTGCCCTTGGCATCGACGAAGGCGATGAAATGACCGTCTTCGGTAAAGCCGCTGATGGCCTGAGCGGCGATCTCGGTGCTGCGCGAG
>NZ_RZSX01000111.1:0-10687 GCF_004023105.1 Mesorhizobium sp. M5C.F.Ca.IN.020.32.2.1
CTTATGGAACATCGGCACGCCATTCGAAGAATCAACGATGGGCTTTGGGAGGTCTACGACATAGACGACGGTGGGGTTGTCTTCGCAGACGGGGTGGCTCTGACAAATTTGCGGGATGACGAGGCACTCGACGCTCTGGAGTTGCTAAAGGGCGGATTCCTGGTTCCGAGCAGCGCTCCCAAGCCAGCTGACAGTTCCTTGGCGGATACGCTGAGGTCGACTATCCGCAAGATGAAGCACTGACGGCGGATAGCTGACGCACAAAAGCGCCGCCGCTTGGCGGGCTCCCGGCAGGTTTCGGAATTGCGCTTTTAGAAAGCCGGTGAACTACATCAGCCGATGCGTTCGCTCGTCGAGATCTGCCACCCTATTTTCAGCGACGTCGCAGCCGCGATGCAGAAGGTATCGATCAATTTGCCCGCTCAAGGCTAAACGCGCCGCGGCGTCTCAAAACGAAAAGCTCTCCTTCGTTTGGTTGATGCCGGAACAATGCTCCGTCAGTAAGTTCGTACTGTATATTAGCAGGTGCTGTTATGAGGTTTTTGGCCGTTCAGGAACCGACCAACACATGGGCCGTGTTCGACACCACCGTGGATGTGCCTGCGGACTTCGCTGGCGCTTGCCTTATCGGCTTGACGCGGGAGCGGGCGGAGTGGCTCGCAGCGAGAGCCAATCAAGATGGACCGGTGAGAAGTAATTGGATCGGCCGGTTATCATCCCTGGAGCCTGAGCGCGGCGTGGTTCCATACGCAAATGTCAGAAATGGCCTATACCCGCAGGGAAGATTCCAGTGACGGACGAAGAGGCCGCTGCGTTGGCAGCGAGAAACCAGCAGCCTACGTAAGTCCGACATCACCAGCAAAACCGATCCAGCGATCGGTTCTCCCCGGTTTGTATTCCTGCCCGAAGGACCACGGCTATTGCTGATCCGGCATCTCGGTATTCTCTTTGGGGTCCTTCTTGATCCCCGCGGCAGGCGAGGTGTCGGCCGGGGCGTTTCCACCTTGGTTTTGTTCAGCGGCCCTTTCAAATGGCGAGGTGCGCCAGCCCATATCGGCATACAAAAAGCCAATGAGAAAGCCGACGATAATGATCGCGGCTATCACCAGCGAAAGTATAGCGTTACGTCTCTCCATGTGCGGCTCCTTCCTGCGAGCCGAACAGCCAGTAGCGAAAATGGTTCCCATCTACCATGGATGCGCAGGAGACCCCTGAAGCTGCAGGTGATGGGAACTTCGCGCCGTGCCGGTGGTTGAAACGTAGGCGCTGCAAGCGGTGAACGCCATCCGTTCTTTCCGTCGCAGCAGGAAGGAGACACCATGGCCAACAAGAATACCACATCGAAGCCGGCAATTCGGCAGGCGAATGCCGACGGCTTGCGACATCCAAGGCGGGACGCCAACGATACTGATGCGGGAGCGACACCGCCGACGCCAAAGACCGCTGGGACCTCGAAGCCATCGACTGCTCCGCTGGACAATCCGGTGGCGAACCGCAATGCCGGCCGGCCGCGCCAGTCAGGCACCACGCCACGGCCGACGGAAAAGCCGCTGGACTGAAAGGCGATGGCCGGGATCGTACGGGACGGCGGCTGCTTGTGCGGCGCTGTTCGCTTCAAGGTGAGTGGCGCACCGCTACGGGTCGGAATCTGCCATTGTCAGGATATTTCGGCAATATGGGCGCGGTCGTCCTCGGCCCTGCGGCGAAAGTCGAACATGCGTCCATGCATACCGAGGCGGCTGAGGCCGCGATCCTCGACGTCAATCTCAATGGGCGGCGGGTGTTTCCGATCGCAGACGAGCTGATGCGCCGCGGCGTGCCCTTCGTCTTTTTCAGCGGTGACGAGGACATCGTCATTCCCGAACGTCTGCGGCACGCCAGCAACCTTCGAAAATCGTCTGACAGCTACGCCGTCTTCGATGCCTTGTTTCCTCTGGAAGATCGGCCTTGGCGGGAAGCCCTCTGCTTCTGGGGGACGTGGAGGCTTCCGCCCGCCGGGTCGAGCGAACGCTGGAGCGCGCCATCGGCGAGATCGACAGGCGGCGGGCCGGCGTGTCGACCGAAGACTGGCTGAACGGCATCATGCGAAATGTCGCTAGATCGAGCGGGGCGAGCCTGTTGCACTGAGGCTGCGATTCTTTTCCAAATCTGGAATGTTTGGAAAAACCGGCTGGTTTTCCAATAGTCCGAAAAACGCGCAAAAACAGCGAGCTAGAGGGAAGTTCTCTGTCAGAATGCGAGGCGCACCTTAAGAGCTACCCGACACCGCTGACATAGCAGCCTCCTCAGCCTTTCCGGTTGCGGTCGACGAACTTGTTGAATCGGCTGGTTTTCCCGCCGCCGGTTTCGTCCTGGTAGAGGAAGGCCAGGTTGTTTTCGTCGAAGATCCGAAAGAACTCATCCCATTCGATGGCTTCGAACTCCTCCTCGGGTTCGCCAAAATCGATCCGCAGGATGCCGCCTTCGCCCTTGGTCCGTATAGCGGCAGGCCGCCCGCCTCGATCTTCGGCCCACTGGCGGATCTCGTCATGATCGGTAGTCGTCTTCGACTCAGACATCGGAAGTCTCCTTTCGATCCCAGATTTTGGCAGGCGCGTGATCCTCACGATCCGGTCTGCTTGCTGTGCGGCGGAACCGGACCGCTAGACGCATACCCGCTTTCCCGACCACGCGCCGGATGTGCGCCCTAACGCCAAAGAAGCTGCAATGTTCCAGCCCATAGCCAGCACTGGTCGCGCGCCGCCACGTCGGTTTGCGAGCCTCCCCAAAAACCATCTTTGTTGAAGCAGAGGGAACAAACCTTTTGCCAAACAGTTCGGGGCGCCAAGGCCATCTGCGCAAGGAGTTGTCGTGAAACGCATACTGGTTACAGGAGGGTGCGGTTTCATCGGCCGCCACGTCGTCCAGGAACTCGTTGAACATGGTTATGCTGTCTGCATTCTCGATGCGCTGCTGGAACAGGTGCACGGTAGCGAGGCGACCAGCCTGCTGGCAGGGGCCGAACTGATCAAAGGCGACGTTCGCAACCGCGACGCCATCGCCGAGGCGCTCCAGGGGGTCGACGCCATTATCCATCTGGCGGCCGAGGTCGGCGTCGGCCAGTCCATGTATGAGATCGCCCGCTATGTCGGCGCGAACGACCTCGGCACCGCCACTTTGCTTGAAGCATTGATCAAGCGTCCAGTCGAGCGGATCGTCGTCGCTTCGTCGATGAGCGTCTACGGCGAGGGTCTCTATGCCACGCCAGGCGGCCGGCGCGTCGACAATGCACGGCGGCAGGCTAACGACATCAAGAGCGGCCAATGGAATCCGCTGTCGGCGGCGGATGAAAGTCTGTCGCCCCTGCCGACAGACGAGGAAAAGCCGGTCGACCTCGCCTCTATCTATGCGCTGACGAAATATGCCCAGGAGCGCGCCGTGCTGATCTTCGGGGATGCCTATGGCGTCGACGCGGTGGCGCTGCGCCTGTTCAACGTCTTCGGCGCCGGACAGGCGCTGTCAAACCCGTACACCGGCGTTTTGGCGAATTTCGCTTCACGCCTCGCCAACGACCAGCGGCCCATGATTTTCGAAGATGGCGAGCAGAAGCGCGACTTCGTCCATGTGCGCGACGTCGCCCGCGCCTTCCGCCTGGCGCTGGAACAACGCCAGGCGCGCGGCCACGTCATCAACATCGGCAGCGGACGGGCCTATGCGATCAGCGAGGTCGCCCGGTTGCTCGCCGACGCTATGGGTGTGCCGGAACATCGGCCTGAAATCCTTGGCAAGGCGCGCGCCGGCGATATCCGCAATTGCTTCGCCGATATTTCGAAGGCGCGCGAACTGCTCGGTTTCGAGCCGCAGCACCGGCTGGAGGATTCACTCGACGAGTTCGTCGCATGGGTTCGCAACTCGGTCGCCATCGACCGCGGCGCCGACATGAAACGGGAACTCGAAGAGCGGGGACTGGTATCATGAGGCCGGACGGGTTTCGTGAAGCGCCGGTTGCCATCGTCGGCGGCAGTGGCTTCATCGGCTCGAACCTCGCCGACAGCCTGCTGTCGGATGGGGTGCCGGTGCTGGTCATCGACAATCTCAGCCGCCCGGGCGTCGATCAGAACCTGGCTTGGCTGGCGCAGAAGCACGGCAATAAACTTGCCGTGGAGACTGTGGATGTCCGGGACGGAGACGTGCTGGCGCCGCTTTTGGTGCATTCCAAAGCGATATTCCATCTCGCCGCACAGACCGCCGTCACCACAAGCCTCGTCCAGCCAAGTGAAGATTTCGACATCAATCTTCGCGGAACCTTCAACGTCCTGGAAGCGGCTCGCCGGAGCGGCAGACGCATTCCCGTGATCTTCGCCAGCACGAACAAGGTCTATGGCGGCCTGCCGGATGTCACAGTCCGCGAAGAGGACGATCGGTGCGTACCCTGCGACGCCGGCATCCGCGCCAACGGCATAGACGAGACCTGCGGTCTGGATTTCTGCACGCCCTATGGCTGCTCCAAAGGCGCGGCGGATCAATACGTGCTCGACTATGCCAAGTCGTACGATCTGCCGACCGCGGTCCTGCGCATGAGCTGCATCTACGGCCCGCGCCAGTTCGGTACGGAGGACCAGGGCTGGGTCGCCCATTTTCTGCTTAGCGCGCTTTCCGGCCGGCCGATCACGATCTACGGCAACGGCAAGCAGGTGCGCGATATCCTCCATGTCTCCGATGCTGTTGCGGCCTATCGCGGGGTACTTGCCCGGATCGAGGATATCAAGGGGCAAGCATTCAACCTCGGTGGCGGTCCGGGCAACGCCGTCAGCCTGCGCATGCTGCTCAAGCAGATCGGCGAGCTGACCGGGCGGAACCTCTCGATCCGCTACGACCGGGAACGCACCGGCGACCAGCCATTCTTTGTCGCCGACACCCGCAAGATAGAAGTGACGCTCGGCTGGAAAGCGCATGTGTCCTGGCGCGACGGCGTCCGTGATCTGGCCGATTGGCTCCAGCGTCATCGCCTCGAGCCTGAACCAGCGAGGTACGTTGCATGAAAGTCGCCCTGGTCAATCCGTCCTGGACCTACGAGGACAGCATCTATTTCGGCTGCCGCCAGCCACATCTGCCGCTGGAACTGGGCTACTCGAAAGCCTTGCTGGAGGCCGACGGCCATCAGGTGCTGATGCTGGACGGGCAAATCCAGAAGCTGGACAACGCAGCACTTGCCGATCGCGTCGCCGCTTTCGCTCCGGCCATGACCGTTGTCAGCACGGCGCCGACCTATTTGTTCTGGCGCTGCGCGCCGCCCGAGCTGCGCGTGCCTGCCGAGTTCCTCAACAGCCTTGCCGGGCGCGGCGGGCGCACCGTGGCTGTCGGACCGCACGGTTCGGCGACGCCGGCGCCAACGCTGCGCAAGCTTGGCGTCGATGTCGTCGTGCGCGGCGAATGCGAGGAGGTCGTCGCCGAACTCGCCCGCCGTGACAATTGGAACGCACTGCCCCACACCGCTCATCTCCACGAGGGAAAAACTGTCGGCAATGGCGGCGTCCACGCCAGCTCGTTTGTCGGTCATCCGCCCCTCAACTGGCCGTCCGATTGGATTGCTGCCCATTCGCACCATCATCACAGGTTCGACGACAATCAAGTGGGTTTCGGAGCGGAGGTCGAAGCGTCTCGCGGCTGCCCCTACAATTGCAGCTTCTGTGCCAAGATCGATTTCCGCGACGCCTATCGCCGCAGGAACCACGATGCGATCGTGATGGAAATTGATCGGCTGATCGGCCAAGGCGTCGGCTATGTCTATTTTATCGACGAAATCTTCCTGCCGCAGAAGGCGCTGCTGGAGGCACTGGTCGACCGCGACGTCAAGTTCGGCGTGCAGACCCGCATCGACCTTTGGAAGCCGGAGCTCCTCGAATTACTGGGCGCCGCCGGCTGCGTTTCCATCGAGGCCGGCCTCGAAAGTCTGACCGTGGAAGGCCGGGCCATGCTGGCAAAGCGTTGCCGGCTGGGCACCGAGGAACTGGCCGCGCTGCTGGTCAATGCACGACGTCACGTTCCGTTCGTCCAGGCCAATCTGATCGGCGTGATCGAGGACGATCCCGCTCTGGTCGATCATTGGCGCAAGCACCTCATCGACCGCGGTGTGTGGGCCAATGAACCGGTGCCGCTCTATCCCTACCCCAGTTCGCCCAGCTATCGCGAGCTTTGGGGCGAGCCCGACGATCTCGCCTGGGAGCGCGCCCACGAGCATTACCTGGCCTCGTTCCGGACGTTCAGCGACATCCAGGAGAAGCGTCCGCGCGCGTTGGCCGAGTTGGAGGCGACATGTTGCAGTCACTGATCCGCCGCCCGCGGCGAATCCTGATGACCGTCGATGCCGTGGGCGGCGTCTGGCGCTACGCGCTTGATCTGGCGCGGGAGTTGGCTCACGGCGGCGACAGCATCGTGCTCGCCGGGTTAGGCCCGGAACCGTCCGAGGAGCAGGCGAAGGAGGTGCAGGCTTTCGCGGCCTTGGCGTGGCTCAAGACACCGCCGGACTGGATGACGCGGAATGAGAGCGATCTGGAAAGATTGCCGCAGGAATTGCGCGCGCTTGTTTGCGATTGCGCGATCGACCTCGTCCATCTCAATGCGCCGACGCAGGCCGTGGGACTTGATGTGCCTTGCCCGGTCGTGGCGGTCTCGCATTCATGCGTTGTGACGTGGCTCCACGCCGTCAGGGGACAGGCTGTGGACGGCGAATGGGCCTGGCAGAAGGACCGTAACAGACGCGGTTTCGATTGGGCAAATGCCGTAATCGCGCCCAGCCGCAGCCATGCCGACATGCTCGAGGCCTGCTACGGGCCGATCGCCCGCCTGAGCGTTGTCAGCAACGGCACACGGCCAGGTCCAAAGGCAGAGACGCGCGAACCAATGGTTCTCGCCGCCGCGCGCTGGTGGGACGAAGGAAAGAACGCAGCTACGCTGGACCAGGCAGCATCGCTGACGACATGGCCGGTCTTCGCTGCCGGGCCGCTCGAGGGCGCCGATGGGCAACGCACCAGTTTCAGCAACGTCGCTCCTCTGGGTTCTGTCTGCCACGATGAAGTACGTCGGTTGATGGCGCAGGCCGGCATCTTCGTGTCGCCATCCGTCTACGAACCCTTCGGCCTTGCCGTGCTGGAGGCAGCCACATCCGCAACACCTTTGGTGCTTGCCGATATCCCGACCTATCGCGAATTGTGGAACGGCGCGGCTATGTTCTACGACGTCCATGATCCACGCGATCTCGCCAGATGTGTCGATCGTCTCTCTGACGACGCCCGATATAGGCGCCGGCTCGGCGAAGCCGCCGCACGCCGAGCGCGCAAGTTTTCACCGGCAAGGCAAGCGGCGGCCATGCACGAGATCTACGATCGGGCCGCCCTGGCCGTTGCGGAACGCTGACGATGCGGTTCCTGTTCTATACCCATTCGGTCGTTTCCGACTGGAACCACGGCAACGCACATTTCCTGCGCGGCATCATGCGGGAACTCGTTGCACGCGGACATCAGGCGATCGCGCTGGAGCCCTCAGACGGCTGGAGCCGTTCGAACCTCCTGGCAGAGAAAGGGCCCTTCGCGGTCGAGCGCTTCAGAAAGGATTTTCCGGAGCTGATGCCGGTGACCTACGACGCCTCCTTCGTCCATGAAGGCTGGATTGCCGGCGCCGATGTGGTGATCGTCCACGAATGGACTGACCCGGACCTTGTCGCGCGCATCGGCAGGGCAAAAGCGAACGGAGGCGGTTTCACGCTTCTGTTCCATGACACCCATCATCGCGCCGTCTCGGCGACGCAAGCGATCTCGGCTCTGCGGCTGGAGCATTATGACGGCGTGCTCGCCTTCGGCGAAGCGTTGCGGGAAAGCTATCTTCGCGCCGGCTGGGGCAAACGTGCTTTCACCTGGCACGAGGCGGCGGATGAGCGCCTGTTCAAGCCGCACCCGGAGATCGACCCTACATCCGACGTGATCTGGATCGGCAACTGGGGCGACGACGAGCGCAGTGCCGAAATCAAGGAATTCCTGATTAATCCAGTGGAAGAACTTGGCCTGGGTGGCACTGTTCATGGCGTGCGCTATCCACGCGAAGCGCTCGCCGATCTTGCCGCCGCCGGCCTGGGTTACGAAGGCTGGATTGCCAATGCCGACGTGCCCAAGGCATTCGCGGCCCACCGCGTAACCGTCCACATCCCGCGGCGCCCCTATCGGGAGAGCCTGCCCGGAATTCCGACGATCCGCATGTTCGAGGCTCTCGCCTGTGGCATCCCGCTCGTTTCGGCGCCTTGGACCGATGTCGAGCAACTCTTCAGGCCAGGCATCGACTTCCTTTTCGCGGGCGACGGATCCGAGATGTGCCGTCATCTTCGCGACGTGCTGGACGATGCTGACCTGGCCGCCTCACTGGTGAAATCCGGCCTCGAAACCATTGGGAGGCGACACACTTGCCGGCACCGGGCGGACGAGTTGTTCGGCGTGCTCGCCGAATGCGGCAACCGCCAAGCCATCGGTCCCATCGCCCTAGAGGAGACAGTCGCATGAAGATTGCATTTTATGGGTCGAGCCTGCTGTCGTCCTATTGGAACGGCGCGGCGACCTATTACCGCGGATTGCTCAAGGCTCTTTCTCAGCTCGGCTACGAGATCACTTTCTATGAACCGGACGTCTACGACAGGCAGAAGAACCGCGATATCGAGCCACCAGACTGGTGCAACGTCGTCGTCTACGAGGCGACCCCGCATGCGCTGATGCAGGTGGCAGCAAGCGCACGCGAAGCCGACGTCGTCGTCAAGGCGAGCGGAGTAGGCTTCGAGGACGAGGCGCTGCTGCGCGCCGTACTCGACCACGCCCGTGCGGATGCGCTGACAGTGTTCTGGGATGTCGACGCACCGGCCACTCTGGGCCAATTGCGCGACGAGCCGGACCACCCCCTTCACCGCGCATTGCGGGAGATCGACCTTGTCCTCACCTACGGCGGCGGCGACCCGGTCGTCTGGGCCTATCGTGCGCTGGGGGCGGCTGAGTGCGTGCCGATCTACAATGCGCTCGATCCCGAAACGCATCATCCGGTCGCGAAGGATAAGCGTTTCGCTTGCGACCTCGCCTTTCTCGGCAACCGCCTGCCGGATCGTGAAGCACGCGTCGAAGCCTTCTTCCTCGATCCGGCCAGCCGTTCGGGCGATCAGCATTTCCTGCTCGGCGGATCCGGTTGGGGTGACAAGCAGCTTCCGGCAAATGTCGCATGGCTCGGCCACGTCGGGACGCGCGACCACAATGCGTTCAATGTCACATCCAAGGCGGTGCTGAACATCAGCCGCGACAGCATGGCCGCCAACGGCTTTTCACCTGCCACGCGCGTCTTCGAGGCTGCGGGTGCCGGCGCATGCCTCATCACCGACGCCTGGCTCGGCGTCGAATTGTTCCTGGTCCCTGGGGAAGAGATCCTGGTGGCGCGCGACGGCAACGATGTCGCCGAAATCATGCGCACCCTCACACCCCAGCAGGCAAAGGCGATCGGTGCATCTGCGCTTCGGCGTGTTCTCGCCGAGCATACCTATGCGCTAAGGGCAGCCGTGGCCGACGCCGTTTTCAGGCGTCATTTCGAACGCCCCACCGTGGAGGCAGCGGAATGACCAAGCGGCTCGATATCGTCTTTCTTGGCCTGTCTTTGTCCTCTTCATGGGGAAACGGCCACGCCACGACCTTTCGAGGGTTGCTGAAGGGCCTGCACGAGCTCGGCCATCGCATCACCTTCCTCGAACGCGACGTGCCATGGTATGCAAGCCATCGCGATTTGCGCGACCCGGATTTCTGCACGTTGCGCTACTACGAAACGACGAACGATCTTCGTCGGACGTATGCTCGCTGCCTGCAGCAGGCAGATGTCGTGGTGGTTGGGTCCTTCGTTCCGGAGGGGCGAGCCGTCATCGACATCGTCGCGTCCTTGTGCACGGGCCAGTTCTGCTTCTACGACATCGACACGCCGGTCACGCTGGCAAAGCTCGCCGCGAATGATTGCGACTACATATGCCGACGGCAGATTCCGTATTTCGACGTCTATTTCTCATTCACCGGCGGGCCAACGCTCGCCCGTTTGGCGGCGGATTTTGGCGCACGGCGCGCCGAGCCGCTCTACTGCTCCGTCGACCCGGAGCGGCATCGCCGAACGTCCGATCCGATCTGCTGGGACCTTGGCTACCTCGGCACCTACAGCTCGGACCGGCAGGCGACACTGGATGCTCTCCTGCTTGAACCGGCAAGACGCATGCCGGACCGTCGCTTCGTCGTGGCCGGCTCGCAATTCCCGTCCGAGACCGTCTGGCCAAGCAACGTCGATCGCATCGAGCACTTGCCGCCGGCAGACCACGCCGCTTTCTACAGCCGCCAGCGCTACACGTTGAACGTCACACGCAGCTCCATGATAGCGGCTGGGTGGTCTCCCAGCGTACGCCTCTTCGAGGCGGCTGCCTGTGGCACGGCGATCATCAGCGATCGCTGGACCGGTCTGGATAGCTTCTTTCCGACAGCCACGATCAATACGGCCGGCCAAGCGGAGGAGGTGATCGATATCCTGTCCAGGCAATCCGACCGCGTCAGGCTGGCTATGGCCAAGCGAGCGCGCGCGACGATCCTGGCATCACATACTGGCGCCGCGAGAGCTCGCGAATTCGTTTCGCTGCTGGCGCGGCCAAGATCGGCAC
>NZ_RZSX01001120.1:0-1718 GCF_004023105.1 Mesorhizobium sp. M5C.F.Ca.IN.020.32.2.1
GCATGTAGCGCAAAAGTGTGCAGCGGTTTTGCGATAACGACATGCATAAAACAACAACCTAAAGCGCGTCGCATCAGGCAGATCAAACGCGACGCGCTTTAGCCCGTCCTTGCCGCGATCCGATGAAAAATCAACAGAAAGTTGAATTCTCGCCCCCTCAGCGTGTCAGCCCATCGAGAATGCGCGCCCAGGAGCGCTGGCCCTTGTGGAATGAACTCATCTCGTACTTCTCGTTCGGCGAATGGATGCGGTCATCGTCGAGCCCGAAACCGACCAGCAACGATTCGATACCGAGATAGGTCTGGAAATCGCCGACCACCGGGATCGAGCCGCCGCTTCCCGTCGTCACCGCCGGTTTCGGCCATTCGTCAGACAGCGCGTCCTTGGCCTTGGCGAGAAACGGCGAGTCGTAGGAAAGCTGGATTGCCGGCGAGCCGCCATGCGGCTGGAAATCGACTGAGCAGTCGGCCGGGAGGCGTTCCCTGACGAAGCCTTGGAAAGCGGCGCGAATCTTCTGGGGATTCTGCTTGTGGACGAGGCGGAAGGACACTTTTGCCGAGGCTTCCGCCGCGATCACCGTCTTGAACCCCTTGCCGGTATAGCCGCCGATAATGCCGTTGAACTCGGCCGTCGGCCGCGCCCAGGTAAGTTCGAGCACCGAGCGCCCCTGTTCGCCGGACGGAATCGACAGGCCGACAGGCCCAAGGAATGTCTCGGCGGTTTCGCCGAGCGCCTCCCATGACTTCAGGATCTGCGAAGGCGTCTCCTCGACGCCCTCATAGAACCCCGGAATGGTGACATGGCCGTCCTCGTCGTGGATGTCGGCCAATATCCTGGCCAGGATGCGGATTGGATTGGCAGCAGCACCGCCATAGAGACCGGAATGCAAGTCGCGGTCGGCGGCCTTCACCGTGATCTCCTCGCCGACCAGCCCGCGCAGCGCGACGCAGATGGACGGCGTATCGCGATCCCACATGCCAGTGTCGCAGACAAGCGCAAAGTCGGCCTTGAGTTCGGCCGCATTTGCCTCGAGGAACGGCTTCAGCGATGGCGAGCCGGACTCCTCCTCGCCTTCGAACAGGATCGTGATGCGGCACGGCAGCCCGCCATGCACCTGCTTCCAGGCGCGGCAAGCCTCAACGAAGGTCATCAGCTGCCCCTTGTCGTCGGCCGAACCACGTCCCGTGATCACCTGGTGGCCGGGCGCGATCTCCTTCACCGAAGGCGCGAACGGGTCGGTTTCCCAGAGCTCGATCGGATCGACCGGCTGCACGTCGTAATGGCCATAGAACAGGACATGCGGTGCGCCCGCCGGCCCGACATGGTGCGCCACCACCATCGGATGACCTGGCGTGTCACGCACGCTGGCGTCGAAGCCGATCAGCTTGAGCTCCGCTACCAGCCATTCCGCCGCCTTGCGGCAATCGGCGGCATAGCTCGGATCGGTCGAGATCGACTTGATCCTGAGCAGGCCAAACAGGCGTTCCAGGCTCTCGTCGAGGTTTTTGTCGAGACGATCGAGGACGGGAGAAATTCTGGACATTTTCATCAAGCCTTTCGATTCTGAGCAGCAACCCTAAAGCTGCAAGGCAGAAACGAAAAGCCGGCGGTCGTTGGACCACGGGCGTCGAAAGGCAAAAAAATGCCGCCGTGGTGGAGGGGAACCACGGCGGCCTTTACTCGAAACGATGCGGCAGCCCGGAGAGGGGGGATTAGGC
>NZ_RZSX01001121.1:0-1716 GCF_004023105.1 Mesorhizobium sp. M5C.F.Ca.IN.020.32.2.1
GGACGCGGCAAGCCCAGCGGTGACGAACAGCGACAATATGCCGACTCCGCTTTGCAGATCGGCCTTGCCGACCTCCACGGTCGGCAGCGTTTCGGCCAGCGCGCCTTCTTCAAACGTCTTGCGCGCGGTTTCCTCGGCTTCTTCGGCTGCCTCGCGGCCGTGCACGATGGCCGTGGTTTCCGTGGCCAGGACCTTCTTGGCCTCGTTGATCTCCGAGCCGCCAAGCGCGGCGAGCCGCGCGATTTCGGTGAGCGGCAGGCGGGTGAAAATCTTGAGGAAGCGCGTGACGTCGGCGTCCTCGGTGTTGCGCCAGTACTGCCAGAAATCATAGGGCGAGTAGAGATCGCCGTTCAGCCAGACCGCGCCTTTGGCCGATTTGCCCATCTTGGCGCCTGACGACGTCGTCAGCAGCGGTGTGGTCAGGGCATAAAGCTGCGGCGTACCCATGCGGTGCCCGAGATCGACGCCGTTGATGATGTTGCCCCACTGGTCCGATCCGCCCATCTGCAGGCGGCAGCCATATCGCCGGCTGAGCTCGACGAAATCGTAGCCCTGCAGAATCATATAGTTGAATTCGAGGAACGACAGCGATTGTTCGCGCTCGAGCCTCAGCTTGACGCTGTCGAAGGTCAGCATGCGGTTGACCGAAAAATGCCGGCCGACATCGCGCAGGAATTCGACATAGTTGAGCTTCATCAGCCAGTCCGCATTGTTGACCATGATCGCGTCGCCCGCACCGTCCCCGAACCGCAAAATGCGGCCGAAGATGCGCTTGATACCATCGATGTTGGTCGCGATGGCCTCAGGCGTCAAAAGCTTGCGCTGGTCGTCGCGGAAGGAAGGGTCGCCGATCATCGAGGTGCCGCCGCCCATCAGCGCGATCGGTCGATGGCCGGTTTCCTGCAGCCAGTAGAGCATGGTCGCGGAAATCAGATTGCCGATATGCAGGCTGGTCGCCGTGGCGTCGTAACCGACATAGGCGGTCACCGTTTCCTTGGCGAAAAGCTGGTCGAGGCCGGCATCATCCGAAATCTGGTGGATGAAACCGCGCTCGCTCATAATGCGCAGGAAATCGGATTTGAAGGCGGACATTTTTTCTTTCCCGAAAGCGCCCAACCGAACCGGATCGGCGTGGCATGCGTGAACGCGGGCGTTTAGCATCCAAGCGCGGTCAGCAAAAGGGGAATCCGGTTTTGCGTCCGGTCGCGTTTACATGACTGGTTCGGTGCGAACGCAATCACGGGGTCGTGAAACGGCGCAAGCTCGCCTTCCGGCTGCATCCTTGCTTCATCGTTTGGGCTGGCGTAATGAGGCGCCGCGCCAGCGGATTCTTGCCACACACGACCCGCTGGACGGCACCGCACGGCATCGAATCGAATGCCATATCCTATGACAGAGCCCGACCCGAAATGCCGGAGATATCCATCGTCATTCCCTGCCGGAACGAGGCGGCGAACCTGCCGCTTCTGCTTGACGAGATCGGGGCGGCGATGGTCGGGCGCGACTTCGAGGTGATCGTCGTCAATGATGGTTCGACCGATGAGACCACCTCGGTGCTTGCCGCCCAGGCAGTGCTTCGCCCGTTTCCGCTTCGCCACCTCCGGCATGAGAAATCCGCCGGCCAGTCTCTCTCTGTGCGTTCGGGCGCGTGGGCGGCCCGCGGCGATATCGTCGCCACGATCGACGGCGACGGCTAGAACGATCCCAAATATATTC
>NZ_RZSX01001122.1:0-1715 GCF_004023105.1 Mesorhizobium sp. M5C.F.Ca.IN.020.32.2.1
CTCGCCGGTGGAAAAGACTCCAAACCCGCCGTGCTTGGCGTCACGAGCTTTGGTGATGATGTGCTGCAATTCGCGGTCGGTCACGGATCGTCCCCTCTGGCCAATTTGAGTATACCTCAACGCGCCTAGCTTACGGGCCTAGCTCAAAAATGGAAATAGCGATCCAATTGAGCCACGTGGTTTTGAGCCACCTTTTTGAGCCTGGCGTGCCCGAACCAACAGCCTTCTCCAAACACTTCTCTGGCGTGGCTTAGGCGGATGTTCATCTGAGCATCGCCCGCAACTCGCCACGTAGCGCCTGAACCTCCTCGAACCTCATGGATGTCGAGGACCAGGGTCGATTTGTATTAACAGCGTCAGCCAGTTCCCCCTTGTGCGACCTGCCCTTGAAAACGGCCGTCACTTGAACGCCAGCAATTTCGTCATTCTCGAAAAAAAGCATCTCGACAAGGTAATCTGGCCATTTTGGGTTGACGTCACGGGCTAACCGAACTTGGCAGTCTCGATAGTAGCCGGTCATGTTGTGAAGCACGCTGCGCACGAACTCCTCTGCGTTCGGCAAGCCCTCGATCACTGAGCGCAGAGTGGCATCCCCGGGGAGACTGACTTTCATGTCACGGCGGGCCGTCAATCCCGCGTAAAGTCGATTGCGTTCGTCTGCCAATCCCCGCTAGCCAAAATCGGGCCACCACGCACGACTCCCCGATTCTCTGTACAGATCAAAAAGGGAGCACCATTTCGCCGCTCTTTAAGTATCAGCAAAACGGGTTCACCGTTGATCACATGCGGCTCACCAACGGTGGCGACTTCGCGCCTCCCGTTGTGAGTATAGCTGATTGAGTAGTACCGCTGAGGGTCAACTAAGTGATTGAAGGCGACTACCGCGGCGTAAACTTGTTCGGTCTGCTCCTGACCTTCCGCTGCCGGTATAAAGAACGGTGGCATATCGTCCCTCCCTTTAGAGTTTGCATCATGGTCACAGCTTGACGCAACGGGCAAGCATTGGCCTGGATGCCTGATCGTCACTCGATCTTTGGCAAGTGGGCTGCTTTGAGCCCTTATGAGGCCTTCCAGACTTGGTGAACCGTAGCCAGGTGTGAGGTGGTTTCGAGCCGATCGGCGCGTCGCTTAGCATAACGGATAGCAGACCGATGGGACAGTTTCAGCGGCTGTCGAAGGCATGCAAGCTAACCTTCTGGGAACCACAAGGCACAATTGCTTACCCTATGTCGAAGAGCGGGCAGGGTTGCTCGCGAGAGATCACAAGCGTCAGCGAGCTGCTGGCACGACTGAGAGCTACATAGAGTTTGCAGCGGGAGTAGAGCGTGCTGGAAAAACCCGACGCAATAAGTAGTGCATGGCTGCACTCGAGGCCCTTGGCCTTGTGGATGCTGCAGAGCGCCTTTGCAGGCGGTGACGGCCGAGCGAACGAACGACGGCGTGCGATATCGGCGAAAGCCTCGTCCGGATTCCCGTACCGCCCAAGACGGGTAGCGTCGCGAAACTCAGCGCGATGGTCAATGACAACTTCGGCAAAGCCCTCTGCACGCGCGGCGACCATCTCCTGCAGAAGGGCGATACCTTGAGCGAGGCCCCGATGAGAGGGATCATCGAGAACGCAGCGCGCAATCCGCTGCAGGTTCGCCGGCTTGCCCCTTGTGTTGGCGCGGCAGCCTTCTCTGGTTTCGCGAACGAGGCGATCGCCATGCGAACCC
>NZ_RZSX01001123.1:0-1708 GCF_004023105.1 Mesorhizobium sp. M5C.F.Ca.IN.020.32.2.1
GCGGCGGGACTGCGGTCAGCGCTTGCTGATGCCTGCCGATCAGGCCGGTATCGACATCGCCTGCCGAAAAGTCCGCATCAGCGGCAAGAGCAGCGAGAAAGGCGGTGTTGACAGTCGAGCCGGCGATCTCGGTCTGCGAAAGGGCTATGCCCAGCGCTTCGAGTGCCGCCTGCCTGCTCTTGCCGTGCACGATCAGCTTGGCGATCATTGGATCGTAGAAGGGCGAGATGGCATCGCCGGCCCGCACGCCGGTCTCGATCCGCATGCTGGCGCCCTCGGGCGCGGAATCCGGAAATTTCAGGTGATGCAGCGTGCCCGTCGCCGGCAAAAAACCCTTTGCCGCGTCCTCGGCATAGATGCGCGCTTCGAAGGCATGGCCGGAGAACGTGATCTCGCTCTGCGTCTTCGGCAGCTTCTCGCCGGACGCTACCCGCAACTGCCATTCGACCAGGTCGATGCCTGTGACCATTTCGGTGACGGGGTGCTCGACCTGCAGGCGGGTGTTCATTTCCATGAACCAGAAGCGGTCGGCCTTCAGCCCTTGCGAGGCATCGACGATAAACTCAATCGTGCCGGCGCCGGAATAGTTGATCGCCTTGGTGGCCTTCACCGCTGCCTCCGTCATCGCCTTGCGCAATGCCGGCGTCATGCCGGGGGCAGGGGCTTCCTCGACCACCTTCTGGTGGCGGCGCTGCGCCGAGCAGTCGCGCTCGTAGAGATACACGACATTGCCGAAGCTATCGCCGAATACCTGAACCTCGATGTGGCGCGGCTTGTCGATATATTTCTCGACCAGCACGCGGTCGTCGCCGAAAGCGGCCTTGGCCTCGCGCCGCGCACCCGACAGCGCCTCGGAAAAGTCGTCGGGATGTTCGACGCGCCGCATGCCCTTGCCACCGCCACCGGCGCGCGCCTTGATCAGCACGGGATAGCCGATCTCGCGTGCCTTGGAGGCGAGCAGCACAATCTCCTGCGCCTCGCCGTGATAGCCCGGCACAACAGGCACGCCGGCCTTCTCCATCAGCCGCTTGGCCGCGTCCTTCAGCCCCATGGCGCGGATCGAGGCCGCTGACGGGCCGATGAAGACGAGCCCCGCCGCCGTCACCTGGTCGACGAAATCAGGGTTTTCCGACAGAAAACCGTAGCCCGGATGGATGGCTTCCGCGCCGGCGGCCAAAGCCGCCGCGACGATCTTGTCGCCGCGCAGATAGCTTTCGCCGACAGGCGAGGCGCCGATATGCACAGCTTCGTCGGCCATCGCGACATGCAAAGATTTCGCATCGGCATCCGAATAGACCGCGACCGTGCGCACGCCCATCTTGCGCGCCGTGCGGATGACCCGGCAGGCGATCTCACCGCGATTGGCAATCAGGATCCTGGCGAACATGGGACCTCCGCGAGTAAGGTTCCAACCCCGCGGGGGGCAGGGCGCTTGAACACCCCCCTCTGTCCTGCCCGCCAGCCTGTCCTTGCGGAAGCAGCGCCTACTTCGACGCCGCGATCGCGCAGCCGCCGCTGGCGGTCTTGACCTTCCACCTCGTCAAGCCGGACTGACAGTTGCGCAGCGCCATCTCTTCCGCAGCCTTCTGGGACGGCGCATTGAGTCTCGAGCCACAGATGATATAGAGGTCGACCACGCGCGAATAAAAGCTCGTGGCATAAGCGGAATGCCCGCTGGCTGCAACATAGGCTTTGTAGGCCTTCGGGC
>NZ_RZSX01001124.1:0-1706 GCF_004023105.1 Mesorhizobium sp. M5C.F.Ca.IN.020.32.2.1
TCGCTCGACTATGAGAAGGACGCGTTCAGCGGCTCGGTTCGCGACGAATTGCTCAAACGGCAGCGGGTCGTCATCGGCATAAGGCCCTACGCGGTTCGCCGCTCGAAGGACGGCGTGCCGGCAACGGTTTCGGCCAACCAGTGGCTCGGCGACCAGACGCATATCGCGGCGGATTTCGCCGGCGGTTCGCTCGTTCTGGTCGAACATGATCGGACCCGGCTGGAGCTTGGCGCGCCGATCAATATCAGCATCGATCCGAAAAACCTGCACGTCTTCGATCAGTCCAGCGGCATGGCCATTTCGCACGGCATGGAGCTTGCCTGATGCGGGATGTGCTGATCGGCATCGACGCCGGCACGTCTGTTATCAAGTCCGTCGCCTTCGACACGGCGGGCCGGCAGCTCGCGGCCACTGCGTTGCCGAACCGGTATGAGACCTTGCCGGGCGGCGGCGCCGAGCAGGATCTGGCGCGCACCTGGGCCGATACCGCGACCACCTTGCGCCAGCTTGCCGACAAGGTGCCGGACCTTGCCAGCCGCACCATTGCCATCGCCGTGACCGGGCAGGGCGATGGCACCTGGCTGATCGACAAGGAGGGTGAGCCGGTCGCGAAGGGCTGGCTGTGGCTCGACGCGCGCGCTGCCGCGATCGTCGAGGAGATCCGCGCGCGGCCCGATGACCGGCTCCGTTTCGAAAAGACCGGCAGCGGGCTGGCCGCCTGTCAGCAGGGGCCGCAGCTTGCCTTCATGAAGCGCAACGCGCCTGACATACTTGGCAAGGCGGCGACGGCATTCCATTGCAAGGACTGGCTCTATTTCAACCTGACCGGGGAACGCGCCACCGATCCGTCGGAGGGGACCTTCACCTTTGGCGACTTCCGCACTCGTGGCTATTGCGACGATGTGCTTGAGGTGCTCGGCGTCGCTGATCTCAGGCATCTGCTGCCGCCGATCGTCGACGGCACCAGGCATAGCGCCGGTCTCTCGGCGACGGCTGCCGAAGGGACCGGGCTGCTTTCCGGTACGCCGGTGGTGCTGGCCTATGTCGACGTGGCCTGCACCGCGCTCGGCGCTGGCCTGCTCGACCGCGAGCGCAAGCCCGGCTGCTCCATCATCGGCTCCACCGGCATGCATATGCGGCTTGCGCAGACGCCGGACGAGGTGCTGCTCAACGAGGCGGCGACCGGCTACACGATGACGATGCCGACGCCCGGCGTCTTTGCGCAGATGCAGTCGAACATGGCGGCGACACTCAACATCGATTGGGTCCTTAGCCTCGCCTCCGGCATTCTCGCCTCGCAAGGCATTACGCGCACCAATGGCGAGATGATCGCGCTGGTCGATCAGTGGATATCCGTCTCCGAGCCGGCCTCGCTGCTCTATCAGCCCTACGTGTCGGAGGCCGGCGAGCGGGGGCCGTTCGTCGATGCCAATGCCAGGGCCGGTTTCGTCGGCATTTCGTCGCGGCACGGTTATGCCGACATGGTCCGCGCCGTTTTCGAGGGGTTGGCATTTGCGTCGCGCGATTGCTACGCCGCCATGGGGCCGCTGCCGAGCGAGATCCGGCTGACAGGCGGTGCGGCCAGGAGCCCGGCTCTGCGCAAGATCCTGGGCGCTGTCGTCGGCGCCGACATTCGCACCAGCCAACGCGAGGAAGCCGGTGCGGCGGGCGCCGCGATGATCGCTGCGGTTTGCGTCGGCCAATAC
>NZ_RZSX01001125.1:0-1705 GCF_004023105.1 Mesorhizobium sp. M5C.F.Ca.IN.020.32.2.1
CGCTATTTTTTGACATAGATCATCTTGTCCTTGGATTTGAGGTCGAGCATGTGGCCATAGGGGCCGACGACACCTTCGCCGACCTCATATTTGCGAACCATGTCCTTGGTCACTTCGAGCTGACCGAGGATGAAGAGTTCCGGGTCGTTGGCCGGCCGTGTCTTGTCGAACGGCGTCGCCAACTGCTCGCCAGGCTTTACCGGCCGCACGATACGTGGCGTCACGATCACGACCAGTTCGGTCTCTTCCTTCTGGTTGCTCGAATTCCGGAACAGCGTCCCGACGATCGGCACCTGGCCGAGCCAAGGCACCTGCCTCTGGAGCTTGGTGTTCTTGCTGGACAAAAGCCCGCCGACCGCGAAGCTCTGGCCGTCGCGCAGTTCGACGACGGTAGACAGCTTGCGGTTGGTGAAGATCGGGTCTCCGGCGGTGGTGAAACCGGTGAGGTCGCTGACTTCCGGCGCCAGCCTGATGTTGATCTTGTCGTCGTTGAGCACGACCGGCGTGAACAGCAGATTGACGCCGAACTGCTTGTACTCGATGCTGATCTCGCCGTCATCGTTCAGGGTGCGGATAGGCACTTCGCCGCCGGCATTGAAGCTGGCCAGCTCACCGGACAGCGTGGTGAGGTTGGGTTCGGCAAGGGTGCGCACCACGCCCTTGGCCTCGAGCGCCTCGATGATCAGGTCGACCTTGATGTTGCTGTCGATGACGCGGGTGATTAGCGCCGCGAACGGGTTGGTGTTCGAAAGAAGGCCGGTAAGCAGATTGCCCGGCCCCAGCACGACACCATCCTCGTCGACGGCGGCAATTCCGGTTCCGGTGCGGGTCGTACCGCTGCCGTTGGTGCTCCTGATTGAGACGCCAAGATCGCGGCCAGCATTGCGCTTGGCCTCCAGTACGCGCACTTCCAGGTTAACCTGCTGGCTGTCGTCGACGGTCACTGCGTTTATGATCGCGTCAGGGCCATATTGCTGGGCAACCTGCATGATCGCCGCCAGCGTGGCGCCGTCCTTGACATGGCCGCCAAGCCTTACCTTGCCGTTGACCGAACCGATATCAATGCGCGCCCTGGGCGCCACCTGCCGGATCGCTTGCGCCATGTCGCTCACGTCGACGCCGACCTCGATCTGGATCACGCCAAGCGAGCGCTTGTCCTCGGAAAAGAGGTTGACGGTGGTGGTGCCGGCGCTCTTGCCGATGACATAGAGCGTCCGGTCGGTCATTGGCTGGGCGTCGGCGATCTTCTCGTCGCCGACGACGATGTCGCCCAGCGTGGCGTTCACCTGGATCGTCACCGACTGCGACATGGGCAGGAAAACACGGTGGACGCTGGGGTTCGATACATCGATCTTGCGGTCGGCTGCATGGGCGGCAAGATCGATCGACAGTAGCATCATCGAACAGGCCAGCGCGGCAGCCGCCAGTGGTCCCCGGAACATTCGCATCTAGACGATCCCCCTACCGACTCGTTCGGTAATACCCTAGCGTAATTTTTGTCGCGGCACGTCGTAGGATTCGAGCTTCACACCCCTGAAAACGCCGATTGTCGCACGCGCCGGCGGCTCCGGCTGCACATATTTGATCACTTCCTTAACTACTTCTTGCACCTGGGGTGCTGAGGCCACTGCCGGAGCAGGTTTTGCGCTGCTCAACAGGTCGAGCCTGCTTCCCACACGTTCCACGGCCTGGGTCAGCCCATTGA
>NZ_RZSX01001126.1:0-1704 GCF_004023105.1 Mesorhizobium sp. M5C.F.Ca.IN.020.32.2.1
GAACAGATCGAGGTCGCGCGGCTTCTTGACCAGCAAGGCCGGATCGGCGAGGCCCTGATAGGGATCTTCCGGCGAGACTTTCGCCATCGCCACGGCGCGCTCGGCTAGCGCTTTCGGGTCGGAGGCAGCGGTTGCCGAGACGCTCGCCACCCGCTTGCCGACGAAGACGCGTAGCGAAACATCCTCGCTCTCGGAAGCCTCGGTGCCCTCGACCTTGCCAAGCCGCACCGACACGCCGGTCGAACGGCCGCGCACCGCAACCGCGTCGGCGGCGTCGGCGCCGGCCCGTTTGGCAGCCTCGACCAGGGCCGCGACGCGGTCGGTCAATTTCGCTGAGTCCAGCGTATCGGTCATGTGCATAGTCCTGTTTTCCCGCCGGGCGGCCGCTCCGCACCATCTATTGTTCCGATGTGGCTTGTGCAATGGCAGAAGTGGCAAGCAGGATAGATCGGCCAGCAGACACTCGGCTTTAAGCGGCATGATCGGAGCGGGTCCTCAAAGGCTGCTTCGCAGCGATTTCGGACTGGCCGATGGCCCTTTGACGCCGTTCTCCGACCATATGCGGACGTGCGATTGCGGTAACGCCTTTGTCCTTTCCACTCATGATCGGCACCTGCCCGAAACCGCTAAATTTAGCGATTTCTTGTGTGTCCTTGGAACTTTGTAGCTTGCGTTCCATTTTCAATCGCATGCGAGACTCTGTGATCCAAAGCATCAGGACTGCGGTGAACGTGTCGCCGCCGCGGTACTCGCTGGTCCTCCCCATATACAATGAAGAACAGGTGCTGCCTCGACTGATCGAGCGGATCAGTTCGCTGATCTGCCGGTTGGACGGCGAGGCTGAGGCGATTTTCGTCGATGACGGAAGCATCGATGGAAGCGTCGAATACCTTCGGAACGTCGTCGCCGTCGAGCCGCGCTTCCGGCTGATCGAGCTTTCCCGCAATTTCGGCCACCAGGTCGCGATCACGGCCGGCATGGACGCGGCTGCGGGTGATGCCGTCATCGTCATGGATGCCGACCTGCAAGACCCGCCGGAGGTGGTTCTCGATCTGGTGGCGAAGTGGAAGGAAGGCTTCGAGATCGTCTATGCCCGCCGTGTCAAGCGTGAGGGCGAATCCTGGTTCAAGCGCTTGACGGCGAGTCTCTTCTACCGCCTGCTGGAGAAGATGACGTCGGTCGACATCCCGCGCGACGTCGGCGATTTTCGCCTGGTCGGGCGCAAGGCTCTGGAAACCTTCAAGCAAATGCCCGAACATGATCGTTTCGTCAGGGGCATGTTCGCCTGGATGGGGTTCAAGCAGACGGCGGTGCCTTTCGAACGCCCGGCGCGGACCCTTGGCCAGACCAAATACCCATTCTGGAAGATGATGCACCTTGCCGTTCACGGCATCGTCAGCTTCTCCGAGAAGCCGCTGCGCATGGCGCTGTGGGGCGGATTGGCCATCTCCGCGCTTGCGCTGGTGTTCGGTACCTTCGCCATCTTCGCCTGGATTTTTGAAACCGGCATCATTGCCGGCTGGACATCCACTGTGGTGATCGTGTCGCTCCTTTGCGGCATCAATCTTTTCATGACCGGCGTGGTCGGGCTCTATGTCGGCGGTATCCACGCCGAGGTCAAACGCCGTCCGCTTTACGTGATCGATCGGGTCGCCGGCTTCGACACGGCAGTGCGTGCTGCCACCCCCGGTGATAGCCTGTCTC
>NZ_RZSX01001127.1:0-1703 GCF_004023105.1 Mesorhizobium sp. M5C.F.Ca.IN.020.32.2.1
GGCACGAACAGGAAGACCCAGAAGAAAGCCAGTCCGACCACCAGCCCCGGCAGTGCTCGAGGCAGGAGCACGATGTAATCGAGCACCGTGTTGGAGAAACCTCGGTTGCGGTGACCCGCCAGTCCAATCAGGAGATAGATGCCGACCGCCAGGGCGCCGCCGACAACCGACAGGAGAACGGTGTTGATCATGCCGCGCACGAGGCTCGGGACCTGCAGCATGCCATGAAAATTCGAGAAAGTGAGCCGCTCGAAAAGGTTCACACCCTCACCCCAGGCATCGACAAAGGCACGCACGGTTATGCCGCCGATCGGAAGGACAACGGACACAAACAGCCAGAGACCGATGACCGAAAGCGCGATCACCTGACCGCTGCGGCCAAGCTTCAGGCTGGAGACACGAGAGCCCTTTCCGCCGAGCGCGGCATACCGGCGGACGTTGCGCAGCAGGCGGCGCTGCATCCACACCAGCGGCAAGGTGATGAGCACCAGGACCATCGCGACCACCGCCATCAGTTGGTAGGTCGGCGTGCCGAAAAGCGTGGTGAGCTTGTAGATGTAGGTCGTCAACACCATGATGCCGTTCGGGTCGCCCAGCACCAGCGGAATGCCGAACGTCTCGAAGCCGAGCAGGACGTTGAGCAAGGCCGCGAATACAAGTGAGGGCAGAACCATCGGCAGCGTCACGTCGAGCGAGACGCGCCAGATGTTAGCCCCTGCTGTCCTGGCCGCCTCCTCCAGATCGGACGGCAGGTTTCTCATCGCAGACGACACATAGAGATAGACATGTGGCACATGGCTGAGGCCCGCAATCGCGATCATGCCGGCCAAGCTGTAGATGTTCCACGGAACGAAGCCGATCAGGTCCCGAACTGCCAAGGACATAAAGCCGGTCGGGCCGACTGAGACTGTATAGCCGAAAGCCAATACGATCGAGGAGATGAACATCGGCACAAGCACGAGCACTTCGAGCAGGCGCTTGAAGCGGATGTCGGTGCGGGTGATCAGAAAGGCGAGCAGACCGCCGAGAGGCACCGCGACGGCGACCATGCCGAACGCGAACAGCGTGGTGGTCCCAAGCGCCTTGTAGAAGGTCGGATCGTTGATGACGTAGCTGTAGGCATCAAGGCTGAGCGCGGCGCGCGGGCTGAAAAAAGGGGCACTCAGGAAGCTCTGGTAGACGATCAGCCCGACGGGCGCGAGGACAGTCAGCGCGAGAATGCCAATCGCGATGTTCCGGAAGAGCGATGCGTCGCCAGCCGGCCGCGCCGTATGTGGCGGAACCGGCACGTCGACAACCGCCGCGTCTGCGAGCATGGCTGCGCTGTTGTGGCTCGTGGCCATTAGCGATCCTCCCTAAAGATGTGGCCGCGGCGACAACACGCCGCGGCCACGACGAACTCGGATCAGCCGGCGATCGCCGCCTTCCAGTCGTTGAAGAATTGGACGCGCTTGGCGGGATCCATATATTCGAGGAGACCTTCGTCCACGGCGATCGGCTTCAGGCCGCCGCCGACCTTTTCGTTCAGCGTCTTGATGTTGAGACCGCTCGTCACATCCTCACGCACCGACGGCAGACCGCCCGATGCCAGCGCTTCCTGCCCTTCCTTGGACAAAGTAAAGTCGACGAACAACTTTGCCGCATTTGGGTGAGGCGCGCCCTTGCTGATCAGGGCAAGACGGGAAAAGGCGGCGGTATAGTCC
>NZ_RZSX01001128.1:0-1698 GCF_004023105.1 Mesorhizobium sp. M5C.F.Ca.IN.020.32.2.1
CTCCGTTACCTTGCCGGACGGCCAGGCGCTGACCGTCCCGGTTGCCGCCGGTGCAAGCAAATCTGGCGACGAGCTGCTGCTCGGCATGCGGCCGGAACATCTCCGCATCTCGGCCAACGGACAATTCAAGGGGCGAGCCGTGCTGGCGGAGCGGCTTGGCAGCCTGACCATCCTGCATGTCGAGGTCGCGCCCGAGGTCACGCTGGTGGTGCAGGCGGAAGGTGGCGACAGGACGCCGTTGCACAGCCCGATCGCGCTCGACATCTCGCCATCGGCTTGCCACCTGTTTCGCACCGATGGTCCGGCGCTGGCGTCTCTCTGCAATCGGCGTGAGCCGTGGGCTCATAGTTTGAAACCAGAGAACTGACGACGCCGCGGATCGAGCCTGCTTCGACCCCTACAGTGTCGATTTCTGCTGCATCGCAGCACATCAAAAACCGCTGCACACCATTTTAAAACTTGACGCATGTCAAATTTTTCTAAAACATACGATAATTCTGGCTTGGCCAGCGCTCTGGGAGGAGAAATGCCTGACACGGAAAATGGCCCGGAACGGGTCTTGAAGCAGCGAGCTGCACGGCAATCGCCGATCGGTCGGCTGTCTGCCATCGCAAGCGCCGGGCCGGCCTTCGTCGCGCCCTGCACAGCCATTCCGTTCGCCGAACGGGTTAATTGCGACACAACCAACATTTAGGAGGAGGAAGAAGCATGCGTATGTTCAATGGCCTGGCGCTTGGCGCAGGTCTGTTTGCAACCATCGTCTCCATGCCCACCCAGGCCCAAGACGCGGCGAAAGTCGCGGCCATCGTCAAGGGTCTCGACAACCCCTTCTTCCAGTACATGCAGAAGGGCATCGAGGAGCAAGCCGAGGCCGATGGCGTCGGCGTTACCGTGCAGGCGGCCGCCAATATGGGCGACGCAACCGGGCAGGCGGACCGGCTGACCGCCATGGCCATGCAGGATTTCGACTGCTACCTGGTCAACCCGATCAGCGTCTCCAACCTAGTGCAGGCGCTGGTGCCGGTCGCGCAGAAGAACAAGCCGATCGTCAACATCGACAGCACCATCGACGCCGAGCAGGCCAAGGCCGCCGGCTTCACCATCTCGACCTATATCGGCACAGACAACGTCGCCGCCGGCGTGCTGGCAGGCGAGGAGATGCTGAAGCTGGTTCCTGCAGGCTCCAAGGTTGCACTGGTGGCCGGCATCGTCGGCGATGTCGGCAGCAATGCCCGCATCAAGGGTTTCAAGCAGGCTGTCGAAGGCAAGCTCGACGTCGTAGTGATGGTGAGCGCCGACTGGGACCGTGAGAAGGCCTTGACCGCCGCGACCGACATCCTGGCCGCGCATCCCGATCTCGCCGGCTTCTTCGCCGCCAACGACATCATGGCGCTCGGCGTCCAGCGCGCCGTGCAGACATCGGGCAAGGACGTCAAGGTGATCGGCCTCGACGGCATCGTCGACGCGCTGAAATCGGTCGCGGCCGGCGAACTCGCTGCGACCGTCGCCCAATATCCCTATGTCGTCGGCGCCATGGGCGTGGAAGCTTGCGCCGCGGCAGCCAAGGGCAAGGAACTGCCCGCCAACGTGCCGGCGCCGGTTCTGTTGATCAACAAGGACAATGCGGAAGCCTCGCTGAAGAACTTCCCGCGCCCCGGCGGAGACTATCCCGATCCCTTCCGCGAGATGTTGCAGCAG
>NZ_RZSX01001129.1:0-1689 GCF_004023105.1 Mesorhizobium sp. M5C.F.Ca.IN.020.32.2.1
CTGCACATCGTGGCATTGGCCATCGGCGACGCCATCGAACGATCACTTTCCGATGCCCATGCCAGCGAAGTCATCCGCCGCACCATGTTGCAGGCCTCGCTCGACGCCATCATAGTCATCGACGAGACCGGTTCGATCATCGAGTTCAATCCCGCCGCCGAAAAGATGTTCGGCTATCAGCGCAGCGACATCCTCGGCAAGGACCTGCTCGACACCGTCGTTCCGGAATATTATCGCAAGGGCTACGTGTCGGGCGCCGAATACATGTCGGGCCGCGGCGCGCCGATGGTCGGCCAGCGGATCGAGACCGTCACCCAGAATGCGGCCGGCGAGGTCTTTCCGATCGAACTGACCGCGACCGAGATGCGAGTCGCCGACCGCCGCCTGATCTTCGGCTCGATCCGCGACCTTCGCGACAAATTGCGCGCCGAGGAGGAGATCGGCCGTCAGCGCGAAAAGCTGCACCAGAACGAGAAGATGGCGGCGATGGGCTCGCTGCTTGCCGGCGTGTCACACGAGCTCAACAACCCGCTTGCCGTGGTGGTCGCACAATCGACGCTGTTGCACGAGTTCGCTTCAGACCCGCAGACCAAGGTGCGCGCCGAAAAGGTGCGCGCCGCCGCCGAGCGTTGCGGCCGCATCGTCAAGAGCTTCCTCTCAATGGTCCGCCTGCACCCGGCGGCGCAAGCCGAGACGGACCTCAACCAGGTGGTCCGCGCGGCTCTCGAAGTGACTGCGTACGGCGCCAGGTCGACCGGCATCATTATCGATACCGATTTCGCCAGCGGCCCGCTGCTGGCCATGGCCGACGCCGACCATGTCACGCAAGTGGCCGCCAACTTCCTCATCAACAGCCAGCACGCTCTGGCCGGCATCGGCGGCGACCGGCTGATCAAGGTTCGCACGTTTCGCAGCGATCGCGGCAATCCCTGTTTCTCGGTTGAGGACAACGGGCTGGGCGTGCCGGAAGCGATTCGCTCTCGCATCTTCGAATCTTACTTCACCACCAAGCCGGTCGGCGTCGGCACCGGCATCGGCCTGTCAATCTCGAAGTCGATCATCGAACGGCACAATGGCAATGTCTGGTTCGAGGAAGTTCTGCCGAGGGGCGCCCGTTTCGTCGTCCAGTTGCCGGCGATCTCCGCCGGCGCGGCCGCCGCCGGCGAAACCCCGTCGCGCTCGAGCGGATTGCGTCACGCGCTGATCATCGACGACGAGCCGGATGTCGCGGCGTCGCTGTCCGACATTCTGGAATTGATGGGCATCAAGTCGCGAGTCGTGCCGGCCTGGGCATCGGCCGCCGCGACCTTGACCGGCCACATGCCACCGGACATCGTCTTTTCCGATCTGCGCATGCCCGGCACCAGCGGCATATCAGTCTATCGCGAACTGCTCGCCGAAAAGCCTGATCTGGCGCGGCGCTTCGTTCTGGTCACCGGCGACCTGATCGGAGCGAAAGCCGAAATCGAGGCGTTGCCGGCGCCGCAGCGTCCGCAGATCCTAGAAAAGCCGTTCAGCACGCTGGATGTGCGCGGCGTGCTGTCGGCCATCGCCGAGCAGGCGGCATTGGGCAGCTAGAACCTCGGACTTGGTGGAAATCGGCTTTTGAAAAAATCCGATGCTCAAACGAAGGGTTAGAGGCCAGAGAAAAAACTCCCGGCCGACGATGCGGCGGGAGCCTGCCTGGAG
>NZ_RZSX01000112.1:0-10685 GCF_004023105.1 Mesorhizobium sp. M5C.F.Ca.IN.020.32.2.1
TGTTCATCCTGCCTGCCCCGATCTTCTTCGGCCTGACCGTACGCGGCCTCGGCTTCCTCCCCTCGATCTTCCTGACGGCGCTGATCGCATCGTTTGCCAGCGGTCGCATGAGGCCGCTGACCGCGCTCGTGCTCTCCGCTTGCCTGACGCTGTTTGCGTTCCTCGTCTTCAGTTACGCGCTCGGCCTGCCGTTCCGGCGCTTCGGCCCGTGGCTGCAGTTTTGAGGAGATGAATATGGAACTCCTCGACAACCTCGCGCTCGGCTTTTCGACAGCCACGTCGCTGGCAAACCTCGGCTTCTGCCTGATCGGCGTCCTTCTCGGCACGCTGATCGGCGTCCTGCCCGGCATCGGTGCCACCGCCACCATCGCCATGCTGTTGCCGATCACCTTCCAGATCGGCGACCCGGTCTCCTCCCTGATCATGCTCGCCGGCATCTATTACGGCGCGCAATATGGCGGCTCGACCACCGCCATCCTCATCAACATGCCCGGCGAATCCTCGTCAGCCGTCACCGCAATCGACGGCTACCAGATGGCCAAGAACGGTCGCGCCGGGGCGGCGCTCGCCATCGCGGCGATAGGCTCGTTCTTCGCCGGCACGGTGTCGACCTTCCTCGTCGCCATCTTTGCCCCGCCGCTGACGGCGATCGCGCTGGAATTCGGCGCAGCCGAATATTTTTCGCTGATGATCGTCGGCCTTGTCTCGTCCGTCGCGCTCGCCCACGGCTCGATCGTCAAGGCGCTGGCGATGGTAGTGCTCGGCCTGCTGCTCGGCATTGTCGGCACCGACATCTACACCGGCACGCCGCGCTTCACGCTTGGCATCCGAGAATATGCCGACGGGCTGAATTTCGTCGCGGTGGCGGTCGGCGTCTTCGGCGTTGCCGAAATCCTGCGCAACCTTGAAAACGAGCACGAGCGCTCCGTGATGATCCGAAGTGTCTCCGGCCTGATGCCGACCCGCGAGGACTTTCGCCGCATGGCCGCGCCCATCGTGCGCGGAACGACCATCGGTTCGGCGCTCGGCATCCTGCCGGGAGGCGGCGCGATCCTTGCAGCCTTTGCCTCCTACACGGTCGAAAAACGTATATCGAAAAACCCCGGGGAATTCGGTAAGGGCGCCGTCGAAGGCGTCGCCGGACCGGAATCGGCCAACAATGCCGGCGCGCAGACCTCCTTCATCCCGATGCTGACGCTCGGCATTCCGGCCAACCCGGTCATGGCGCTGATGATCGGCGCGATGATCATCCAGGGCATCGTGCCCGGCCCCAATGTCGCGATCGAACAGCCGGCGCTGTTTTGGGGCATCATCGCCTCGATGTGGATCGGCAATCTGATGCTGATCATCTTGAACCTGCCGCTGATCGGGCTTTGGGTAAAACTCCTGACGATCCCCTATTACGTGCTCTTCCCGATCATCATGGCGTTCTGCTCGATCGGCGTTTACAGCGTCAACACCAACATCTACGACCTCTACGCCGTCGCCTTCTTCGGTTTGCTTGGCTACCTCCTGACCAAGCTGCGCTGCGAACCCGCGCCGCTGCTGCTCGGCTTCGTGCTCGGGCCGCTGCTCGAGGAAAACCTGCGCCGCGCCATGATTCTCGCGCGCGGCGACCCGAGCACCTTCGTGACGAGGCCGATCAGCGCCGGCCTGCTCTTCATCGCGCTCGCCGTGCTCGTCATCGTCTTCCTGCCGGCGGTCAAGAAGAAGCGCGAAGAGGTGTTCGTGGAGGAGAATTAGCGAGAGTCACGCGGCCGCTTCTCCACGGCCGCGGCCGCCGATGCGGGTGCCGGTTTCCGAATCGAACAGGAAGACCGCAGTGTCATGGAATGTGATCCCGATCGGCTCATCCATATCGTAATGCGCCGATTTATCGGCCTTGACCGTTACGGTGGCCCCACCGAATTGGCAGGTGATCAAGGTATGATCGCCCATCAGTTCCACGGCATAGACCCGCGCCGCGATCTTGCCCTCCGATGCGCCCGTGACCCGGCAATCCTCGGGCCGGAGGCCGGCAGTGACGTTTTTCCGGCTTTCGGCAACGCTGGTCGCAAATCGCCCTTCTGCGCAGGCGAACGCACCTTGGACCAGCTCGCCCTGGAGAAAATTCATCGGCGGCGAGCCGATGAAGCCGGCGACGAACAGGTTCGCCGGATCGTCGTAGATCTGTCGGGGCGTCGCGATCTGCTGCACGACACCCCGGTTCATGATGGCAACACGGTGAGCCAAGGTCATGGCCTCGATCTGATCGTGGGTGACGTATATCGTCGTCACGCCCAGATCTGCCTGCAGGCGCTTCAGCTCCGAGCGCATGTGGCCGCGCAGCTTGGCGTCGAGATTGGAGAGCGGCTCGTCCATCAGGAAGACGCTCGGCCGCCGCACCATGGCGCGGGCGAGCGCGATGCGCTGCCGCTGACCGCCGGAAAGCTGCCGTGGATAGCGGTCGAGAAACTCCTCCAGGTGGACTTTTACTGCAGCGCTGCGGACGGAGGCGTCGCGTTCGGTTCGTGGTACGCCCCGCAGCTTCAGCGGATATGCGATGTTCTCCGCGACCGTCATGTGCGGATAGAGCGCGTAAGACTGGAACACCATCGCCACGTCGCGATACTTGGGCAGTACGTGGGTTACGTCGCGGTCGCCGATGAGGACGCGGCCGGAACTCACTGATTCAAGCCCGGCGACCATGCGCAGCGCCGTCGTCTTGCCGCAGCCCGACGGGCCGAGCAGCACCAGGAACTCGCCGTCCTCGATCTCCAGGTCGAGCCCTTTGACCACCTCGACCACGCCGAAGGATTTGTAGATATCGGACAGGGTGACCCGCATATCGACTAGCCCTTCACTGCGCCGACCAGCAGCCCGCGCGCGATGTGCTTCTGCAGGATGGTGGAGATGACGATCACGGGGGCGATCATCACGGTGATCAACACCGACATGTTCCACCATTGCGGACCGCGGGTCGTATTCTGTGCCGATACCAGCACCGGCATGGTCTGCGCATCGGCATTGGAGAGGAAGAGGGCCAGCAGATACTCGTTCCAGGCAAGGATCAGTACCAGCAGGAAAGTCGCGACCAAGCCGGATCGCACCAGCGGCAGCGCGATGGTGAAGAACACGCGAAACTTGGAGGCTCCGTCTATCTGTGCGCTCTCCTCAAGGTCGAGCGGGATGCCGGCGAAGAAATCGCGCGTCAGCCACACGACGATCGGCAGGTTGATGGCGGTGTAGGTGGCGATCAGCGCCACCTGCGTGTCGAGCAGGCGCATCTGCTGGAACATCACATAGATCGGCAATACGGCGACGATCGGCGGCATGATACGGTTCGAGATCATCCAGAACTCAATGTCGTTATTGCCGACCGCAAGCTTCGTGCGTCCAACGAGCGTGAACAGCGCAATGATGAAGAGAGCGGCCGCCACGGCAATGGCGATCTCCCACCGCACGCCGAAAGTGGCCACTGCCACGATGATTGCGGTGAGCAGGATCAGGAAGATTGCAACGGCGGCGAGTTTCACCTGGAAGCGGATACGCACGAGCGCGTAGGCCGCCAGCGAGCCGATCAGGACTGCGAGCAGCGTGCTGGCCACCGCGACGATGACGGAATTCATATAAGGGCGCAGTGTGTAATTCTGCACGAGCATGAAATCCCATGCCTGCAGCGAGGGGGCAAAGTCGACGAACGGGAGATAGAACGGCCCGTTATCGACCTCCCCGGGCCCCTTGAAGGAGGTGATCAGCACCCAGTAGAGAGGAACCACCACAACGTGCGTCCACAGGAACAGCAGCGCATAGGTCACGATCTTGGCGACCGGCGCCTGGCTGTCGATCGAGGCCGGCTCGAACAGCCGGCGCGCCAGTGAGCGGGGCTCGGTGTTCATGCTTCGAACCGGCGCGCCGGCCGGACCACGAAGTTGAAGAACGAGACGCATACGATGGTCGAGATGAACAGGAGCATGTAGCCGACAGCGGCCGAGCCGCCAAGATCCTGGGTGCGCCAGGATATGAAGGAATGGAGCGTCATCGATTCCGTTGCCAGGCCAGGGCCGCCGCCGGTGAGCACGTTCGGCAGGTCGATGATCTTGAAGGCCTCGATCAGCCGGATCAGCACGACGGTAGCGGCAATCGGCGCGATCGCTGGCCAGGTAATGTCGCGAAAAATCTGGAAGCCGTTGGCTCCGTCGAGCCGCGCCGCCTCGACCTGATCGCGCGGCTGGTTCTCAATGGCCGCCAGCAGCACGATGAACATGAACGGCGTCCACTGCCAGGTGTCGCCGACCAACACCATGAGTCGCGCCGACCAGGCCTCTGTTGCCCACGACCACTCGCTGATGCCGAAAGCGCGCACGAGCGGGGCGAAGGGCCCCTTCTGCATGTCTGCGAGCATGCGAAACGTGTAGGCGATGCCGACCGGCGTTACCATCAGCGGGATGAAGAAGAGGACACGAAAGAAATTCCGGCCGCGGATCGGCTGGCCGCAGAGGAGCGCGAGGCCCAGCCCCAGTGCGAATTGCACGGATACGCCGACGAACACGTAGAGAAGCGTGTTGACGACGGTCCCCGGCACGCCGCCCGGCGCCATGATGGCCAGCGCAAGTACCGCCAGGCCCATAGCCGTTGCCGTCGCGAGAAGGCGACCAACCATGCCGGCGATCGTCGGCCTGCCACGCCGGAGATAGCGGGCGAGAAGAAAAAGCAGCCCTGCCGCGATCAACGCCAGCAAAACGGATTGTACAAAACCGAAGGTGCCGAACTTGCCGAGCAGGTGATACTGCTGCGAGCCGACCAGCAGCTTGCGGAAGTTCACAAGTCCGATGAATTTCAGCGTAAATCCGCCCGGCGCGAGCGCAAAGCGCGAAAGCGCGAGATAGGCCGAGATGATGAGTGGAAAAATCGCGAAGCAGAGGAGCACGACGACGGCTGGCAACACCATGATCCGGCCCGAGTGACCGTCCAGCCATTCGGCCCAGCTGCGGCGGTCGGCAGCTCCTGGCATAGTGTCGGTTGCGGTCATCATAACCCGGGAAAGTGGGGCAGGCATAAGACCCGGCGCGGACCGATGCCACGCCGGGTCGATTGCTTGGCTGCCTATTTGGCGCCGATGGTGGCCTTGTAAAGTTTGAGCTGCTCGTCTTTGCCAATCTCTTCGTTCAGCTCATTCCAGCCTTCCTCGACCGCGGCGACTGTCGCTTCCTTATCGATTTCGCCGGCGAGGAAGCGCGAGACCGCCTCGTCCAGCACGACCTGCTGATACTTCTGATTTTGTGGGATGCGCAGGTCGAGGATCATGTTCGGGCTGCTCATGCTGCTGTTGATCGCGCCCAGGTACACTTTTGCCTCCTCCTCGCTCATGCCGGCCTTCTTCCAAAGGTCGCTGTAGCTTAGCTGCGAGGTGCGATACGGGTTGAAGCCGGTGCCGCCGACGGTCACGTCGGCGTTCGACTGTGCCGGCTGCGTCATGAACGAAAAGTAGGCGTAGGCGGCGTCCTTTACCTTTGGATCGGCCGCCGCGTTGATGCCGCCGCCCCAGCCGCCAAAGGCGGCGAATGGTGCATGGTTCACGCCGTCGATCGCGTGCGGGCAGTTTTCGGCCGTGCAGGCCTCTAGCTTGCCGGTGTCCCAGTTCAGGACCTGCTTGGATCCAGGCATGATCGCCGCGCCCCATTTGCCCATCACCTTGGACTGGGCAGGGTCGATCGAGATCGTGCCTACATCACCCCAGTCGAGGTTCAGAGCGCAGCGGCCGGAAGCGAAGAGCGGCCTTGTGTCGCTGACATCGAGGTTTAGCTCGTCCGGCGGGCCGTATTTGGTCGATTCAGACAGGAAGTCGAGCGCCTTGCGGAAGGCGTCGTTGTTGACGAGCGGCGTCATGTCCTTGGTGTTGAAGAAGGTGCCCTGGCTGGTTCCCTTGGACTGGGTCATCGAGCCGACCACATCGGTGACGAACCAGTAGCTCTGCGCGTTGCGCTTCTTGGCGATGCACGAGCCGAAATCCGGCGTGCCATCGCCGCTCATATCCTTGCCATGCGTTGCCTTGGCGACTTCGAGATACTCGTCCCAGGTTTTCGGCACTGCCAGGCCGGCCGCTTCCAGCACGTCCTTGCGGTAGTACATCATATGGAAGTCGCCATCGAGCGTGATCATGTAGGTCTTGCCGCTGTACTTCTCGGAGAAGTCCCGGAAGAACGCGCCCACATCCTCCTGCTGGATGTCCTTGTCGGCCTCGACCCGCGGCGTCAGGTCCTCGAGGTAGCCGCCGGCGATGTAGTCGACCATCCATTGCGGGGCGAACACGCCGGCGTCGACCGAGTTGGTGCCGCTCGCCCAGTCGGTGAGGATCTTTTGATAAAGATCCGAGAAGGGCACCGCGATGACATTGATCTTGGCGCCGGTGAGCGCTTCGAACTCGGGCGCGCGCCTCTGTAGAGGCTCCTGAATCGCACCGGTCTGCGTAATAACGTTCACGGTAACTCCCGCAAACGGCTTGTCCTGCGCGAAGGCAGGTGCGCCAACAAGCGCAGAAAAGGCCGAAAAGCCGGCCAAAAAGGCCCCAATTCTCATCAGACTTCCTCCCATATTGACCGGGACTTGTTCCTGCGAACCAGCTGCCGGTATCTCCGTCGGTTGCCGCCGCCAGAGCACGGCACCAACGCTCCTCAAGTACAATATCGGCATCACACAGCGAGTCCAGTGCCATGCCGTAACGGAAGATGAGCTACCTCGGGGCTTCCGGGCTGAGGCATATCGCCCTAAAGCGCGCAGCGGTTTGAGCGCGGCGCCGCCAGGAGACCGCTCGATCTTGCCTGAGAAAATCCCACCCGGTCGACAATCCCGTCACCGGTGCTCGCACCGTCGGCACGGGCGTCACTGCAAGTTGGTGTGGCGGGACAACATCAGCTTGTGCGCGTCTGGTATCTGCTGCGCCAAGCCGAACACAACGCTGTCGAGCAGGATGAAGCAGGATTGCTCGAACAGGCTGCCGCCAAACTGTTTCGATTCCTCGATGGGTATATGCAGCGTGACGTCGGCAATGCCGGCCAAGGTCCCCGCTGGCTTATGCGTCAGCGTAACGATCTTGGCGCTTTCAGCCTTGGCGATGCGGGCAAAGCCTGTACTGACCGGTGTCTCTCCAGAGCCGGAGATGATCAGCAGCGCATCGCCCTTGCGGATCGACGGCGCCGATACCTCACTGACGAAATGCACCGTTCGGCCAAGGTGCATGAAGCGCATCGCGCCCATCTGCGCGACAAGGCCGGAACGCCCCTGCCCGGAAAAGAACCATCGCTGACCGGGATCATCGAACGCCTGCACCAGTCTTGCAAAGGCGTCGACGTCGATCCGGCCAAGAAGGTCGGTTATCTCCTGTCCCACGGCCAGCCACGGCCTGGATTGGGCAATCTGTCGCGAATCCATCGTGCTACCTCTTTCGGGCTTGCGGATTCTGTAATGGCACTGCCAACCACGAGGATTTCGGGTTCGACTGCGATCACCGCCTCCAGCGTGTCGGGGCCGATCCCGCCGGCGAGCGAAACCAGGAAGCCGCGATCGTGCATCTTTCTCACAATATGGGACGTGGAGGTGTTGCCCGCCAGCCGCGCATCTGTTGGCGAGTGGACCGCGACATAGCCGAAGCTTTCGGGGAAGACAGCATTCAAGGGAAGCAATTCTGCCTCGCCCGACTCGGTGATGGTATCGACGATGACCGTCGCGCCGAAGGCGGCGGCACGTTTTCCTATTGCTTCGTGGGTGGCGGACGAAGCACACGACAGGACCGTCATGAACGCGGCACCGGCGCCGAATACCATATCAGCCTCGAGCTGGCCGCCATCGACGGTCTTGGTATCAGCCAACACCATGATTTCAGGGCAGAGTTCGCGCGCCGTGGTAATGGCAGAGAGGCCAAAGCGTTTCAGCAACGGCGTGCCGATCTCGATAATGTCGGCGAACGCCTTCATCTGCCGGAGCAGGGCCAGGTGTTCAGGCTTGTCGAAGGCGACTTGGAGAAGCAAGGCGGTTCTCTCGGATTGCTTAAGAAAGCGGGGGCGGCATGACGACAACGCCCAATTCACTGTCGTGTGCTTCGTAGTCGAAATCTGCCATAATCCAGCAACCTCCAAGCTGGTCTGCATAGGGAGAGCAAATCGTACCCTGCAAAGCAAGTGTGGTTCTTGTCGAAAAGCAGGAGGTGCAGTCCAGATCAGCGCCGATGCCAACAGTAACGCGATATGAGGTAGTCCTTTGACAAGATTGTTTGAGCCCATTGGATGCAAGGTCGATCTGTCGACTGGTGCGATGGGAAATGCGACCGGCAGCTACCAAAAACGCTTCTGCGATCTGGACGGGCTCTACGCGGACCCCGCTGCCTTCGAAGCAATGCGCGCGACGTGGGGCGAGCGCATCGTCTACGAGGTCTCCGAGTTCCGACCGACCGAGCAGTCGGGCGATCTGATTTTCGGCGTCACGCGCATGGCGCCCGGAAAAGTCGGCGACGAGTATTTCATGACACGCGGTCACATCCACAACCAGGCCGACCGGCCCGAGATCTACCATGGCCAGAAGGGGCACGGCCTCATGCTGATGGAATCGCCGGAGGGCGAAATCCGGATCCTGTCCGTCGATGCGCAGACCGTCTGTTACGTCCCCCCTTTCTGGATCCACCGCTCGATCAATGTCGGGGAAGACGATCTGGTGATGCTGTTCTGCTATCCGGCCGATTCAGGGCAGGACTACGAGATCATCGCAAAATCGGGAGGCATGCGCTCGCGCGTGGTCGCCGACGATGGAGGCTGGAAGGAAGTCGACAACCCGGATTGGCGACCGCGTGACGCGAAGCTGATCTCCGCCCTCTATGGGCAACAATCCCGCACGGTGCCGGCATGAAGGCTCCCTTCGAGATCGCTGCTTCACTTCGCACTGCTGCGGCTGTGCTGCGCGCGAGGGAAATCCGGGAGATCGGCAAATGAGTCGCTATCGGCCGGCTACCCGGCCGACACTCTATTTTATCGGTGTCACGACAACGAGCAGTTCGATCATGCGGGTTTTCCCTGCATGGGCGCGCCACCTCGGGCTGAAGGATGCGGTTCTCAAGGGCATCGACTTTCCGCTTCATGCCGATCCGGAGGCCTACCGTGAGGTCGTCTCCTTCATAAACTCCGACCCGCTGTCGCTTGGCGCGCTCGTCACCACGCACAAGATCGATCTCTTCAACGCAGCGCGCGACCTGTTCGACGTGATCGATCCGCACGCTCGCCTGATGCACGAGACCAGCTGCCTGTCGAAGCGGGGCGGCAAACTCATCTGCCATGCCAAGGATCCGATCTCTTCGGGCCTTGCGATAGATGGTTTCGTCCCGGCGGGATACTTCGCAGACACCGGCGCGGAAGTCCTGTCCATGGGCGCCGGCGGATCGACGATTGCGATCACCTGGCACCTGATGCGCAAGGAACGTGGCGCCGACGTACCTTCGCGCATCGTTGTCACCAACCGTTCGCAGCCGCGCCTCGACGAAATCGAGCGTATCCACGGAGAGATGATGTCGACGGTCGAGATCGAGTATGTCCTGGCAGACAGACCCGAGATCAATGATGAGACGTTGGCGGCGCTGAAACCAGGCTCGCTGGTGATCAACGCGACCGGACTTGGCAAGGACGCCGCAGGCTCGCCGATCACTGATGACGGCGTGTTCCCCCAGCGCGGCATTGCCTGGGATCTCAACTATCGCGGTGACCTGATCTTCCTTGACCAGGCAAGGCGGCAGCAGGCCCGACAGCAGTTGCAGATCGAGGACGGTTGGACATATTTCCTGCATGGTTGGACGCAGGTGATCGCAGAGGTCTTCGACATCGCGATCCCGGTGTCGGGGCCGGATTTCGAAAAGATTTCGCGCATCGCCATCGAAGCGGCGAAAGGCTAATGCCATGGAACGCATTCTCGTCACGCCGCGCTTGCTCTGACCGATAGACAGAGGATCACATGCTTGCCCATCTCAGGAATCTGCCGAAATGAGCGGCGAGCTTTTCCTTGCCATCGACGTCGGCACCGGCAGCGTCCGCGCCGCTCTGATCGATGTCACCGGCAATATCCTCGAACTTGCGTCGCGAGAGCACGACCAGATCGTGCCGGAGTTCGGCCGGGCCGAACAGCGGCCGGTCGATTGGTGGGAGGGTGCGCGAGCGAGCGTCAAGATGGTGCTGGACCGCCTCCATGGCGCCCGCGAACGCATCTCCGCCATCTGCGTCTGCGGGCAGATGCACGGGCTGGTCCTGCTCGATGCGCACGGAGCGCTGACGCGCGAGACGGCGCCGCTCTGGAACGACAAGCGCACCATCGATCTCGTACGTCGCTTCGAGGAAGCGAATGAGCCGGACAGCTACCTGCCCGAAAGCGGCAACACGCCGACCCCCGCATGGCCGGGTTTCAAACTGCAATGGGTCCGAGACAACGATCCCGCCGCATACGCCCGCAGCGCAGTCGCCATCATGCCGAAGGATTACATCAACTACCGGCTGACCGGCGAGATTGCCATGGATACTGGCGATGGGTCCTGCAGCTTCCTGATGAACCCAGAGCGGCTCGACTGGTCGCCGGTGATGATCGAGCGCATGGGTCTGGATGCCGCCAAGTTGCCGCCAATTCGCAACCCGCTGGATGTCGTCGGCCACGTCACCGAACAGGCGGCGCGTGAGACC
>NZ_RZSX01001130.1:0-1682 GCF_004023105.1 Mesorhizobium sp. M5C.F.Ca.IN.020.32.2.1
TGATGACCATGGCGGTGGCAAGGTTCCAGTCGCGGCCGGAGAAGTTCGGGTCGACATAGGTGACGAGCTTGGCAAGGTTGTCGAACGACTTCTTCATCGTGTCGGACTTGAGCTGCTCCTCGTCGAGGTCGTTGAAGGCCTTCTTGTAGAACTCAGGTCCGCCGGTCGACAGCACGACCGAATCGAACATGGTGGCTTCCTGCCAGTTCTGGCCGCCGAGCGCGAGCGGGATGACGCCCGCCGCCTTGGCCTTGTCGAGCAGCGCGATGAATTCGTCGAAGGTCTTGGGCTCGGTGCCGCCGAGCTTGTCCATCACCGCCTTGTTAATCCACAGCCAGTTGACGGAGTGGACGTTGACCGGAGCCGCGACCCACTTGCCGTCATAGACCGAGAATTTCTGCAGGGCGGCCGGAACGGATTTGTCCCAGCCTTCCTTTACCGCCGTCTCGGTCAGGTCGCCCATCACGCCGGCCGCGGCATAATCGAGCACGGTATAGCCGAGCATCTGGGAGGCGGTCGGGTAGTTGCCAGCCGCGACCATCGCCTTCAGCGCGGTCATGGCGGCGTCGCCGCCGCCGCCGGCCACGGGCACGTCCTTCCAGGCAAAACCTTGCTTGGCCAGATCCTCCTTGAGCACGTTCAAAGCAGCCGCTTCGCCCCCAGACGTCCACCAATGCAGCATCTCGACTTCCTTGACGTCCTGAGCGTGAGCCGCGAACGCAAGACCCGAGCCGAGAGCCGTTCCGATAAGCAATTTGCGCAACATGTACTTCCTCCCTTGTTGCAGCTACACGACCGGCGGTTGTCCGCCGGGTTCTTCCCAACTCAGCCGACCCACCATCCGGTGCGCTGGCCGCGATGAAACTGGATCGTCTTTTCCTCGGTATAGTCCTCGACGGCGCGCTTGCCGAGTTCGCGTCCGAGACCGGACTGCTTGTAGCCTCCGAAAGGCAGCTCGGGATAACCTTCCATGAACGTGTTCACCCAAACGGTTCCCGAACGCACATTCCGCGCCACCGACATGCAGGTGTCGATGCTGGCGCTCCACACACCCGCCGATAAACCATAGGGCGTGTTGTTGGCGATGCGCAACGCCTCTTCAATCGATTCAAACGTCAGTACCGAGAGCACCGGGCCGAACACTTCTTCACGTGCAATGGCCATGTCTTCGGTGACGCCGCGAAGGATGGTCGGGTCGAGATACTGACCGGCACTGGAGGCGATCTGCTTGCCGCCGCTGTAGACGCTGCTGCCGTCGTTTGCCGCCGCCGCCACATAGCCGGTCACCTTGGCCAGGTGCTCGGAAGAGATCATCGCGCCAACCTTGGTGCTGATATCGAGCGGATCGCCGACGGTGACCCTTGCGGTGAGCGCCTTCACTGCGCCGAGGAAGTCGTCGGCGATCGCCTCGTGGACGATCAGCCGGCTGCCGGCGTTGCAGCATTCGCCGGCGTTGAAAAAGCCGCCGAACACCGCCGCGTCGGCCGCCGCTTCGAGGTCGGCGTCTGGAAAGACGATCTGCCCGTTCTTGCCGCCGAGCTCCATCGAGACTTTCTTCAGAGAGTTCGCAGCCGACGCCATGGTCATCTTGCCGACCCGGGTGGAGCCGGTGAACGACACCATCTCGACCAGCGGATGGCTGACCATCGGCGCGCCGACATCCGCGCCCAGGCCAGCGCGGA
>NZ_RZSX01001131.1:0-1679 GCF_004023105.1 Mesorhizobium sp. M5C.F.Ca.IN.020.32.2.1
ATGCTGCTCGCCGCCGATGTCGCGCCCATCGACGCTCTTTTTGAGGCGCTGAGCGCGCGCGGAATGGCCCCCGTCCCCATCTTCGTCTCCAGCCTCAAGGACCCAGCATCGCTCGCCTTCGTCGAAACCGCGCTCGCAGCGCTGAACCCTGCCGCGATCATCACCGCGACGGCTTTCGCCTCCGGCGCCGAGCCCGGCGTCGAAACCCTGTTTGACCGCGCCGGCGTGCCGGTCTTCCAAGTCATCGTCGCGACGACTCGTCGTGACATCTGGCAAAACAATCAGCGCGGGCTGGCGCCCGCCGACCTCGCCATGCATGTCGTATTGCCGGAGCTCGACGGCCGCATTCTGGCCGGCGCCATTTCCTTCAAAGGCGAGAGCGAAACCGACCCGGCACTGGCCTTCCGCGCCTTCGCCAACCGGCCGGAGCCGGACCGCGTCGCGCAGGTGGCGAACCGTGTCCAAGCCTTCATCCGCCTGCAGCGCACGCCGCGCGCGGAACGCAAGCTCGCCATCCTGATCCCCGACTATCCGAGCGCACCCGGCCGCACCGGCTACGCCGTCGGCCTCGACGTGCCGTCCAGCGTGCTGGCAATGCTGCACGACCTGAGCGAACAGGGCTACGCCGTTGAAGGGATTCCGCAAACGCCGCGTGAGTTGCTGGATGAACTGGAGCGCAGCGAAGGTGGATTGGGACTAGGGGACTATCTCGACCTTTCGGCGGAATTGCCGGCTGAGGCAATAGCTGCCGTGACGGCCGCGTGGGGGAATGCGGCAGATGAGACAGGTTTGTGCGACGCACCCCCCTCTGTCCTGCCGGACATGTCCGGCAGGACAGAGGGGGGTGTTCAAGCGCCCACCACCGCAAATTTCCCCTTCCGCGCCGCGACTTTCGGCAACATCACCGTGGCGCTCGCCCCCGATCGCGGGCGATCGGCCGACCGCCGCGCCGACTACCACGACCCGACATTGCCCCCGCGTCATGCGCTGATCGCCTTCGGCTTCTGGTTGCGCAAGACAGTCGGCGTCCATGCCCTCGTCCATGTCGGCGCCCATGGCACACTGGAATGGCTGCCAGGCAAGACAGTTGCACTCAGCGAAAACTGCTTCCCCGAGATCGTCACTGGCCCCCTGCCCGTCATCTATCCGTTCATCGTCTCCAACCCGGGAGAGGCAGCACAGGCCAAGCGGCGCATTGCCGCCGTCACCCTCGGCCATTTACCGCCGCCGCTGACCGACGCCGGGCTGGATGAAAACCAGCACCAGCTTGAACGATTGGTCGACGAATACGCCCAGGCCGACGGGCTCGACCGCCGCCGCCGCGATCGCCTGGCGAAACTGATCGTTGAAACCGCACAAAAGACCGGCCTCGCCTCCGAAGCCGGCGTCGCCGGAACCGACGCGCCCGACGAGGCGCTACGCCGCATCGACGCCTGGCTCTGCGACCTCAAGGATTTTGCCATCAAGGACGGCCTTCACATCTTTGGCCGCTCAGCCGAGGGTGAGACCGATCCGCTGCGCGAGCAAAGTGCGGCGGTTGAGAAGGCGGCACTCATCGCAGTGCTCGACGGCCGCCCTGTCGCTGCCGGTCCGGCCGGGGCCCCGGTGCGTGGCCGGCGCGATGTGCTGCCGACCGTCCGCAATCTGTTCACATCAGATCCACGCAACATGCCGACGCC
>NZ_RZSX01001132.1:0-1676 GCF_004023105.1 Mesorhizobium sp. M5C.F.Ca.IN.020.32.2.1
GACCTACAGATCATGGTCCAATCAGAAGTTCCAAGGCGAGCGCCGCGCTGGAGCCGGCGGCCGCTTTCAAAACAAACAAGCTTCCAGCAGGGGAACGACAATGGCACTTCATATGAAGCTCAAATCATCCATCGCCGGCGTGCTGATGCTCGCCGGCTTTGGTCTTGCCACCCAGGCCGCCAATGCCGACGCGGTCGACGACATCACCAAGGCCGGCGCCATCAATGTCGGCATTTTCTCGGACTTTCCGCCCTTCTCCTCGGCCAGCGCCGATATGAGCATCAAGGGCTATGACATCGACGTGGCGCAGTTCATCGCTGACCAGCTCAAGGTCAAGCTCAATTTGGTCAGCGTGACCGGCCAGAACCGCATTCCGTATCTTACCGACAAGCGCGTCGATGTCCTGATGAGCGTCGGCTACTCCAAGGAGCGTGAGCAGGTGATCGATTTCGCCGCCGCCTACGCACCCTACTATATCGCCGTGATCGGCCCGGCCGCGCTGAAGGTCGAAGGCAAGGACGACCTCGCCGACAAGTCGATCGCCGTCAACCGCGGCACGCTGGAAGATACGTCACTTACCGAGGCAGCACCCGCCTCGGCCGACATTCGCCGTTTCGACAACTACAATTCCGTCATCCAGGCCTTCATCTCGGGCCAGACCCAGCTGATGGTCGTCGGCAACGATGTCGGCGCCCAGGTGCTCGCCCGCCAGGAGGCACTGAAGCCGGAGCAGAAATTCCAGCTTCTCACCTCGCCCTCGCATATCGGCCTCAACAAGAACGAGGACCGCCTGAAGCAGGCGGTCAACGACGCGGTCGCCAAGATGCTGGCCGACGGCAAGCTGGACGAAAGCTCGAAGGCCTGGCTCAAGACGCCGCTCAATCCCGACAACCTCAAGGATTGACCTCCAGAGCGGCTCCGGTTCTCCTGGAACCGGCACCGCTCTACCGTTTGTCTTGCCGCATTTAGCCCCAAAATGCTTAAGGGTCAGGACCTATCCTCATGGGCTATAACCTGGACTTCGGCTGGCTTGCCGGTGCCGCGGGCGCGATCACGCGCGGTGCAGGCACGACGATCCTGCTGATCGTCATCACCACCCTCGCCGGGACGCTGCTTAGCATCCTCGGCGCGGCTGGGCGGCGAAACGGCCCCGTGCTGCTCAAGCGGGCCATTGCCGTCTATGTCGAGGTGATGCGCAACACGCCGTTCCTGGTGCAGCTGTTCTTCATCTTCTTCGGGCTGCCCAGCATCGGCATAACGCTGGATCCGCTGCTGGCCGCCATGCTGGCAATGACGCTCAACATGGCGGCCTACACGATCGAGATCGTCGGCGCCGGGCTCGACGCGGTGCCGCGCGGGCAGACGGAAGCAGCACTGGCGCTTGGGCTCAGGCCACGTCAGGTGTTCGTCAAGATCGTGCTGCCGCAGGCGCTCAAGGTGATCTATCCGGCGCTGACCAGCCAGATCATCATCATGATGCTGGAGTCCGCCGTGGTGTCGCAGATCGCGGTGCGCGAACTGACCTACGAGGCCGACATGCTGCAGGCGCGCACCTTCCGCGCATTCGAGACGTATTTCGTGGTGACGATCGTCTATCTCCTTCTGTCGATGGGGCTGCGCCGGCTGCTGGTCAGCGGCGGCCGCCCCGCGCTGGGAGCCGGCGTGTCATGATCGAA
>NZ_RZSX01001133.1:0-1675 GCF_004023105.1 Mesorhizobium sp. M5C.F.Ca.IN.020.32.2.1
GGCGAGGGCACGCGACTACCAGGCGCTGAAGGGCAGGCTGATGGATGCCGTGCTGGACTCCTGGGCAAAGGTCGGCGACGGCGCCGATCTGGTCATCGTTGAGGGCGCCGGCTCGCCGGCCGAGATCAATCTCAGGAACCGAGACATTGCCAATATGGGCTTTGCGACGCGCGCCAATGTGCCGGTGATTCTGGTCGGCGACATCGATCGCGGCGGCGTGATCGCCTCGGTCGCCGGCACGCATCTGATCCTGCCGGAAGAGGACCGGCGCATGATCGTCGGCTATCTCATCAACAAGTTCCGCGGCGATGTCTCGCTGTTCGATGACGGCATCAAGGCGATCGAGACATTCACCGGCTGGCGCTGCTTCGGGGTCGTGCCGTGGCTGAAGGCGGCGGCGCGGTTGCCATCTGAAGATTCCGTGGTACTCGAACGCCTGGCGTCCGGCGAGAAACGCGCGCTGAAGGTCGCCGTGCCGATGCTTTCGCGCATCGCCAATTTCGACGACCTCGACCCGCTCAAGGCCGAACCGCAGGTCGAGGTGGTATTCGTGCCGCCTGGTCAGCACCTCCCCGAAGATGCCGGGCTGGTGATCATTCCCGGCTCGAAGTCGACGATCGGCGATCTCCTAAGATTCCGCGAGAACGGCTGGGACCGCGACCTTGCCGCCCACCGCAAGCGCGGCGGCCACGTCGTCGGCATTTGCGGCGGGTTCCAGATGCTCGGCCACGTCGTGCGCGATCCCGACGGCATCGAGGGCAGCGTGACCGAGACCACAGGGCTTGGCCTGCTCGACGTTGAAACGGTGATGGAGCCGGAAAAGACCGTGCGCAATGTCAGCGCGCGCTCGGTGCAGTTCGACCTGCCGCTCGAGGGCTATGAAATCCATCTCGGCCGCACCACCGGTCCGGATACGCTGCGGCCGTCCGCCGTTATCAACGGCGTCGATGACGGCGCCATCTCCGCCGACGGCAAGGTATCGGGCACCTATCTGCACGGGCTGTTTTCCGCCGACGCTTTTCGGGCGAAATTCCTGGAAAACCTTGGCGTGAAAGGCGGCGGCGTCGACTATCGCGCCGAGGTCGAACGGGCGCTGGACGAGGTCGCAGCCGAGTTGGAAACTCACCTCGACTGCGACGCCATCTTTGGCCTGGCGCGTTAGCTGGCGGGTTCGGTGGCCTTGGGCCAATAGGTGCCAAACGACCAGACATTGCCTTCCGGATCGCGGCAGATGAATTCGCGGCTGCCGTAATCGCGGTCCGTCAGTTCTTCCAGTATTTCGGCGCCAGCCTTTTTGGCTCTGGCATAAGCAGCATCGGCATCGTCGACGGCAACATAGATCGATCTGCCGCCACCCGGGCCCGGTGCACCGATCATCTGGCCAAACTTGTCGTCGCGTGCAGTGCCCAGCATGATCATCGAGGAGCCAAAAGTCAGTTCGGCGTGATGGACAATGTCGCCTTCGCCGTAGCGGGCATGAACGGCAAAGCCGAAGGCTTCGCCCAGCCAGTCGATCATGTTGACTGCATTGCGGTAGCGCAACGTGGGATAGAGCCTTGGCCGTTCGACATTTATTGTCATGGCGATCTCCTTCAATTGGATTGTCGATAACCCAGTCTGGGCGAAGGCTGTTCGAACGTCTTGAAGAAATGTTACCACGCGCGCGCCCGTTGGG
>NZ_RZSX01001134.1:0-1675 GCF_004023105.1 Mesorhizobium sp. M5C.F.Ca.IN.020.32.2.1
CTCCCGGTAGATGCGGCGCGTCTCCGGTTTCACCGCCTCGGCGCCGGCGACGATGAAGCGCAGGCTGGAGAAATCGCCGTCCTTGGCGGTGCGCGCATAATTGGCGAGGAACGTGTCGGTTCCGAACATGACCGTCGGCCTTGCTTTGCGTGCGACCTCGGGGATCAGCTTGTAGTGCAGCGGGGAGGGGTAGAGGAACAGTTTTACGCCGGTGACCAGCGGCAGGATGGTGCCGCCGGTGAGCCCGAACGAGTGGAACACCGGCAGCACGTTGAGCAGGATGTCGGCCGGCGAAATGGTGATGCGGGCCTCGGCCTGCATGGCGTTGGCGAGAAGATTTCTGTGCGACAGCACCACCGCCTTCGGCGTGCCTTCCGAGCCTGAGGTGAATAGGATCACTGCTGGCTTGGCCGCATTCTGCGGCTGCAGCGGCCAGCGCCACAGCAAGGCGGCAGCGAGCTTGTCCAGCACGGTTACGCTGGCCCGCACGTCCTCCAGCCATAACAGTTTGGCGCCGCCTCCTTCCACCCCCGCGACGATGTCAGCGAGGTTGGCCTTGTCGATAAAGGCTCGCGACGAGACCACGGTGCGGACTTCCGCCGTGCGCACGGCGGCGGTGACGCTGGCCCGACCTGCGGTGTAGTTGATCATCGCCGCCACCCGGCTCGCCGACAACAGGCCAATAAGCGACAGCACGACGCCGTTGGCGTTGGGCAGCAGCACTCCAACCGCTTCGCCCGGCGCCGTCACCGCCTCGAAGCGGCGGCCCAGCACCCGCGCGCCGATGAACAGCTTTCTGTAGTTCAACGTGCCGCTGACCACGTCTTCGACGATAGGATGCGAGGCGCCGACTCGGTCGGCGGCGTCGCGCATGGCGAGGAACAGGCCGCGATTAAGATCGCTGCCGAAAAGCCGGGCTTCCGCGAAACGGTCGAACAGCGCATTGGTGTTCGAGGACTGATCAGGGTTTCGCGCCACCAGCTCGGCGATGGTCATCGGCTCCAGCACGCTGATCGACAGGCGCGGAAACCAGCGCCGCGGCGCCTTGTCCGCCGGCGTCAGCGACACCGGCAGAGTGCGCGCGCCGGCGACAAAGATCGGCACGATGCGGGCATCGGCCTGCATGGCGATGCGGGTAACGGCGCGAAACAGGCGAAATGTCTTGATATCCGGCTCGACCGCGTCCGGCAAATAGACGGCAAGGCGGCCCTTGCCCTTCAGCACCCGCACCAGCCGGCGGCTGACGAAGATATGCTCGGCGTTGAAGGCGATGGTGCGGCCAAGCTCGCGCCATGGTTCGAGCCAGGGTGACTTGGCGGAGGCCTGGTCGAGAATGTGCAGCGTATCTTCCGGCAGCAGTGACAGCATCAGCGCCGGTTCGAGGCGCGACTGGTGCGAAATGACGTAGATGACCGGGGCGGCTGCGTTGCGGGCGATGTTGATGCGGCCGTCGGCAATCCGATAGGCGAGCTTGAACGGTACATAAAGCAGCGCCTGCGTGAAGCGCAGGCCGAGGCGGAATTTTTCCACCACGCCGATCAGCAGCCAGGCCGCGACGAGCCCCGCAAGCAGCGCCAGTGTCAGGATCATGCCGCGTCTCTCCCAACAGATTTTCACTTCGCGGCTCTTCCTGACCGTTTCGATGAGAACCTAGTCGAAGTGGGGTCAACGTCAA
>NZ_RZSX01001135.1:0-1660 GCF_004023105.1 Mesorhizobium sp. M5C.F.Ca.IN.020.32.2.1
GGCCGGGAGTATCCGGCCTTCTCGACGAATGAGACTGGTTGCGTCTGTTTTCCCTCTTTCCGAGATCGGCAAGGCGGCGAAAAAGCCCCGCGGCATGATGCATGCGGGCACGACAGCGCAGCCGCGCGGACGATCATGTCCGCCGCCTTGTCGTTCCATGAGAATTTTTCGACGGCAGGTTGCGCCCTGCCGCCACTGATGTTTGCGGTCAGGAGCCGCGTGAAAGAAGAATATTTTGACCAACGAAAACACTTTGGCCGGTAAGGACACTGGGGAACTTTCGGGTTTCGCAGCACTTGGAATTACCGGCGCGCTGCTCAAGGCCACCCACGGCGCCGGCTTCACTGATCCCAAGCCGATCCAGGCCCAGGCGATCCCGCCGCAGCTGGAAGGCCGTGACATTTTCGGCATCGCCCAGACCGGTTCGGGCAAGACCGCGGCGTTCGCGCTGCCGATCTTGTCGAAGATCATCGCGCTCGGCACCAAGCGCCGGCCGAAGACCGCTCGTGCGCTGATTCTCGCGCCGACGCGCGAACTGGCGGTGCAGATCGAAGATACCATCAAGATCCTGGCCAAGGGCGCGCATGTCTCGACCGCGCTGGTGCTGGGCGGCGTCTCGCGCTTCAGCCAGGTGAAGAAGGTTGCCCCCGGCGTCGACATCCTGATCGCCACGCCTGGCCGGTTGACCGACCTGGTGCGCGAGGGCGACCTCGTGCTTGCCGACACCAAATGGCTGGTGCTCGACGAGGGCGACCGCATGCTCGACATGGGCTTCATCAACGACGTCAAGCGCATCGCCAGGGCAACCGCGCCGGACCGTCAGACGGTGCTGTTCTCGGCGACCATGCCGAATGAAATCGCCGAGCTGGCGAAAGGCCTGCTGAAGAATCCGATCCGCGTCGAGGTCGCGCCGCAGAGCACAGCGGCGGCCGAGATCTTGCAGGGCGTCGTCTTTGCCCGCACCAAGCAGAAGCGCCAGGTACTGTCGACGATGCTCGCAGACGAGGCGATGAAGTCCGTCATCATTTTTTCGCGCACCAAGCATGGCGCCGACAGGGTGACCAAGGACCTCGAGCGCGACGGCTTCAAGGCCGCCGTCATCCACGGCAACAAGTCGCAGAACGCCCGCCAGAAGGCGCTCAACGATTTCCGCGAGGGTTCGGTGCGCATTCTTGTGGCGACCGATATCGCGGCGCGCGGCATCGACGTGCCCGGTATCAGCCACGTGGTGAATTTCGACCTGCCGGACGAGGCGGAGAGCTATGTCCACCGCATCGGCCGCACCGGCCGCAACGGCATGGATGGCATCGCCATCACGCTTTGCGACCCGTCCGAGAACAGCAAGCTGCGCCAGGTCGAGCGCATTATCCGCACCAAGCTGCCGGTCGTTGCCGACCATCTCGGCAGTCCCGACCCGCAGCGCAATCCAGCCGAAAAGAACGAGCGCAGCTTCGAGCCGGCCAACGACCGCAATAGCCGTCGCGACGGCAGGCGTCCCGGTGGCCAGAACAACGGCTTTGGCAAGAAGCGTTTTGGCGACAAGCCAGCCTTTGTCGGCGAGCGCAAGCCGGAAGGCGCCAAGCCCTTCAAGGGCAACAACAAGCGTCGTTTCGGCGGCAAGCGGCCAGCGGCGCGAGCTGCGTAAGCCTATAGTTGCATC
>NZ_RZSX01001136.1:0-1656 GCF_004023105.1 Mesorhizobium sp. M5C.F.Ca.IN.020.32.2.1
AGTGCAGACGACATAGGTTCGGGGCCTGCCGTTGCCGAGCGGGGGCTCGAGCTTAAGTCTGCTTTCGTAGGTGCTTGCCGCATGCGGTGTTATCCGGCGCCGCACCCAGTCCGTGAGCGAGTGTCCCTTGGGAATGCCGAATGCTGTTGGCGGCGGAGTCGGCATGAAGATACCCCGTCCTTCCTCCGCAACCAATTTTCGACGGGCGGCGACGATGTCGGGGGGCATGGTGCTGAATACACTTTGACCGCTCTCGACGATGGCGCCGTCGAGCGAGATAAACGAGATGGCTGATATGGTCGGGTATCCGGTCGGCGGCGCCGGTGATGCTGATGCCGCCTAGACTGTGACCGACAAGGATCACATCGCTCAGCTCTTCCGTTACAATGTGGTTGACGATGTCGGTCACGAATGTGTCGGGCGTGATGTCCTTGCACAGCAAATGTGCGCGTTCGCCGACACCTGTCTGGGTCGGCGTGGTCACGTGGCATCCCATCTTGCGAAGATTGGCGGCGACGTCCCGCCAACACCATCCGCCATGCCAGGCACCATGCACTAGCACATACGTCTTTGTCATGGATTGTGCCGTTCCATTTGCTCACCGGCCGTTGTGGCTGCCATCCGGCACGATGGCCGAACGTTGTCCCAAAGGGGCTCGACCACGTTACCGGTGGTAAGTCCGGCGCACAGGCCGCCGCCGTGGCCTGAGGACACCCCTACCAGTCGAGGAAATTTGAATTGCGAACGCCCAATATTCACTAGCTCTTTGCAAGTGGATGGAGAGGCTCATGGTGTGCCGCAGTTGCTCGCTGCCGGCATGCTCTTGGCACGGTCCCGGCTGATCATCCGAACTTGAACAGGACACCAAAGCCGCCGCGCGGATAGTTCCACTCGATGTCGCCGCCTTTCTCGCACAATATCCGGCAGGTGCCGCATTCCATGCAGCCGTCGGCGGTGATCTCGACTTGGCCCCTGTCATTCAACTCATAGCATTTCGCTGGACAGACGTAGGTCAACGCAAGCAAGTTCGCGCTTGGCTTCTCGTGCGGTCGCACTATGATATGGGGGCGGCCGGAATCGACCAGGTAGCGGTTCTGGTAAAGCTTGTCCTCGACACGAACCTTCGTCACTGCGATCGTCATCTTGTACCCTCTTCAGCGCCATGCCAATGCCAGCCGGACCGCGTCGCTGACCAACCCCCAGCGCGAGCGCGCGTTGATGAAGGCGGCCGTGGTGGCCCTTTCCTTCTCGATCTTCGGCGTGCCGTCGACACGCATGAAGTTCTGAGCGGCATACGACATCAACCGCGGATAGCTGGTAAAAAAGTTGCTGGAATTGGTGTGGAGTAAGGCTGGCATGTCCTTGTATTTCTTAAGATCCTTGATCACAAAGGATTCATCCAGCATCGTCTTGTAGAGCGCAAGGTTCCCTTTGGTCATAGGACCGTTGCGGCTTTTGACTTTGATGATCGCCTCAGCCGCGACACGACCCGAGGTCATGGCAAGGTTCGAACCCTCACGGTGAATGGCATTGTTCAGTTGCGCTGCGTCGCCGACGATGACCCAACCGTCGCCGAAGAGCTGCGGAATGGCCCTGTAACCACCTTCGGGGATAAGATGGGCGGCATATTCTTTCACCTCCGAGCCAGCGATCAGC
>NZ_RZSX01001137.1:0-1656 GCF_004023105.1 Mesorhizobium sp. M5C.F.Ca.IN.020.32.2.1
GTATTAGGGGTGGCGGGTTCGCGCGCTCGCTTCTCCCCCTGTGGGAGAAGGTGGATCGGCGCGCCACTCAAGCCCGCCTGGATCTCTCCAGCGGAACCTCGCGCTCGCTGAGCATCCGCGCCTCGGCGCGGCGCCGCTGCTGCTCGTCGACGAATGCCGCCTGGATCACGACCGCTGCGCCCGGCAGGCCATCGGCGCGGCAGGCCGAGCAAATGAGGCGCCCCGAAAGGGACGCCAGCGGCGTCTGCGCAGTTACCCCGAAGCGCCTGAGCTCAGCCGGCTTCCACCATCTGTTGCGGCCGCAATCGATACACTCGACCGCAATCGAGACAACCTCGGTGAGCGTCGCTTCCTTGCCCGGCAATGCCATTGTTCCTGATGCCTCATGTTCCTGTTTTGTTCGCAACTTTATGGGTTTTTTCCGAAGAGTCGAGTCGGATCTGCCCAACCCTGCGTAAAAGTTTAACTTGCGCATATTTTTGAGTTATGCTTGTGTACGATATACCGATGATTAGTTAGCGCCGTGGACGTACGCATGGGCGGCAAGACCGGGCACCCGTCGCGGCCGCTCAGCCAAGGGAACCAGGATGGACGCCCTCTCCGCTCAATTCGCCCGTGATTGCGGCTATACCGGCGACAGCCCGGCCATGCTGGCAGCCTTCGCCGCCATCCGCCTCGACGGCATAGGCAAGGCCCGCCTGGGCCATGACCAGCGCAAGGCGGTGGTCGACCGGCTGAAGCACGGCGAGGCCTTGTTCCTGGCGGCGATCCGCCCGGCGCAGTCGGCCGAGGAGGCGCTCGAGGACGCCGCCCGCTTCATTGCGCTGTTCCGCAACATGCCGCGCTGGCGCCAGGAAAGACGCGGCGCCGATCTCGCCCGCGCCAGGCAGCAGCGGCTCCTGGCGCGCTTCTTCCGCCGCTATGGCCACCGCCTCTGGGCACGGCAGGCCGCGTAAGCCGGAGGTCGTCGACGCCATCGGCCGCGAATGGCTGGACCGCACTTGCCGTCGCCAGGCCCGCGCCGTATGTCGTCCCTCGATGAGCGAAATTGATTTCCGTCGCGCGCAAGCGCCCGATCTGCCGGCGATTGTCGCATTGCTAGCCGACGATGCGCTTGGCGCTGCTCGGGAAGACGCGTCGACGCCGCTCGCCCCCTCCTATCTCGATGCCTTCAGGGCAATCGATGCCGATCCCAACCAGCTGCTGGCGGTGGCCGTCGAAGCCGGGCAAGTGGTTGGAACCCTGCAGCTCAGCTTCATTCCGGGCATTTCGAGGAAAGGCGCCTGGCGCGGGCAAATCGAAGGCGTTCGCGTTGCCCGGCACCGCCGGTCCGGCGGCGTCGGCAAACGCATGATCGAATGGGCGGTTGAAGAGTGCCGCTCGCGCAACTGCAGCTTCGTTCAGCTCACGACCGACAAGAGTCGACAAGAGGCGCACGCTTTCTACGAGCGCCTCGGTTTCATCGCCAGCCATCTCGGCTACAAGATGGGGTTGTAGCGCTCGATCGGCTGATTGCCGAGTCGGCGCCGCCAATCATCCGCCTGCCGGCACCTTCTCCCCGTATGGTGAGGGGGCGAAGGGGGCTGTCCGCAACATCGCCAGTTCCTGCAACGTCGGCGAAACCATCGAAGAGAGCGCCTTCTCCCGTCCCTACAG
>NZ_RZSX01001138.1:0-1653 GCF_004023105.1 Mesorhizobium sp. M5C.F.Ca.IN.020.32.2.1
ATCCTGATGTTCGGCGAACCGGGCGCCGAGATTCTCTATCCCGATCCCGGCTTTCCCATTTATCGCTCGATGATCGAGTTCACCGGTGCTGCTCCGGTGCCGGTGCCGATGCGCGAGGAGAATGGCTTTGCGTTCTCGGCGCAGGAGACGCTGGCGCTGATCACGCCAAAGACCAGGCTGCTGATCCTAAACTCGCCGGCCAACCCGACCGGCGGGGTTACCCCCCGCGCCGAGATCGAGAAGCTGGTCAAAGGACTGGAAGCACACCCGGACATCGCCATCCTTTCGGACGAGATCTACGACGTGATGACCTATGACGGCGAGACGCATTGCTCGCTGCTGAATTTCCCTGAAATCCGCGACCGGCTGATCGTGCTCAACGGCTGGTCGAAGACCTGGGCGATGACCGGCTGGCGCATGGGCTGGTCGGTCTGGCCGAACGGCGACAAGGGCGCCCACCTCTACGACAAGGTGCGCAAGCTGGCAGTCAATTGCTGGTCCTGCGTCAATGCCCCGAGCCAATATGCCGGCATCGCCGCCATCGACGGTCCGCAGGACGACGTCGACAAGATGATGCGCGCCTTCGACCGCCGCAGGAAAGTCGTGGTCGAAGGGCTGAACGCCTTATCAGGCGTGTCCTGCATCACACCGAAGGGCGCGTTCTATGCCTTCCCCAACGTCTCAAAAACTGGCTGGAAGGCCAAGAAGCTGGCGTCTGCCTTGCTTGAGGATGCCGGCGTGGCGCTGATTGGCGGACCTGATTTCGGCATTCTCGGCGAAGGCTATATCAGGCTGTCCTACGCCAATTCCGAAGAGAACATCCTGCGCGCGCTGGAGCGGATCGAGGCATTTCTGGGCAAGTGAGGACAAAACGTATGACCGCGAAAATCGAAATCGATTTTCGCTGGTGATCATGCGCAAATCAAAGTGCTACAGCGCTCATTGCGCGTCCGGCGAAAGAATTCACGACCGAAGAAAGGTGACGTCAGATGTTTTATGCCATCCTCGCCTATCACGTGGAAGAAGTGGTCGCGGCGCTGACGCCGGAGGAGGATGCGGCGCTGATGACCGACCTGCTCCAGATCAACGAACGGCTATACCGCGAAGGCTCCCTTGGCCCGGCAGCGCGGCTCGGGGCGACACAAGACGCGTGTACCTTGCGCGGGCCGGGCGCCGGAATGGTCATTGACGGGCCTTTCGCCGAGACCAAGGAGCAATTGTTGGGACTATACGTCGTCGATTGCGCCACGCGCGATGCCGCGATCGCGATTGCGCGCGACCTACGCCGCGTCAATCCAACCGCCGTCTACGAAATCCGCCCCATTTCGCTGTATCTTCCCGGCGTGCCGCTTTCGGCTACGCAGTCTTAGACCGCCCGTCGAGTCTTCGAGCGACTACCCTCGCCCGACATACGGCATCTTCGTCGCCATCACGGTCATGAACAGTACATTGGCGTCGAGCGGCAGGCTGGCCATATGGACGACGGCATTGGCGACCTGCTGTGCATCCATCACCGCTTCGGCGGCGATGGAGCCATTGGCTTGCGGCACCCCGACCGTCATCGCCTGCGCCATGTCGGTCAAGGCGTTGCCGATGTCGATCTGGCCGCAGGCGATGTCATAAGGCCGGCCGTCCAGCGCCAGCGTCTTGGTC
>NZ_RZSX01001139.1:0-1649 GCF_004023105.1 Mesorhizobium sp. M5C.F.Ca.IN.020.32.2.1
AAGTTCAGCGCCGGATCGCCCATCGCTGAAACGGCGGTGCGCTCCAGCCCGATGCGGTCGAGCAGTTCGCCAAGTTTTGTGTAGTCGTCCGGCGTGCCGGCAAAGATCGGTATCTCGACGCCATCGAAGCCGGTCGCCTTGATATCCCTGAGCAGTGGCTCGTGTTTCTTCGACACGGCTGTCGTCCACAAAAACATGCACATGCCGATTTTCATCGACGCCCCTCCCATCATTGCGCAATCCACAGGGGTGTTGAGATTCAGGTTAGGCCGAGCCGAAAATGGTAGTTTCCGAGAACCGGAGCGGAACGTACTTTTCGTACGTGAGCACCGGAAGCGCATGAAACTGCCGTTTGCAGGCCGGTATCACCTGAAGATCAGCACCCCGATCAGAGCTTCGTCCAAGCCCCGTTCTTCCTCGACGACTTCACGCAGGCTTCGATGAAGGCCATGCCTTCGACGCCGTCCTGGATGGTCGGGAAGATAACTTCCTTAGCCGGCTTGCCGCCGTTGCGGCGCGCCGCGCGGATGGCGCGGGCCGCCTCCTGGTAGATGTTGGCGAAGCCTTCGAGATAGCCTTCCGGATGGCCTGACGGAACCCGGCTGACGCGCCCGGCGACGGGAAGCGCGCCGGCGCCGTTCCGGGTGATCAACTGCTTCGGCTGGCCGAACGGCGTGTACCAGAGATAGTTCGGGTCGGCCTGCACCCATTCAAGTCCGCCCTTCGAGCCGTAGATGCGCAGCTTCAGCCCGTTCTCGTGGCCGGGCGCCACCTGGCTCGCCCAGATCATGCCCTTGGCCGGGTGCGACTTGCCGACCGGTTTGAAGCGCAGCATCACGTTGACATTGTCGTCGAGTTGCCGCCCCGGCACGAAGGCGTCGAGATCGGCGGAAAGTGAATCGAGCTCCAGCCCGCAGACGAAGCGCGCGAGATTGTAGGCATGCGTGCCGATGTCGCCCAGCGCACCGCCGGCACCCGCCTGCTTGGGGTCGGAGCGCCAGGCCGCCTGCTTCTGGCCGGTAGCGGCGAGGTCCTCGGTTAGCCAGTCCTGCGGATATTCAGACTGCACGATGCGGATGTCGCCGAGCTGCCCCTTGGCTACCATCTCGCGCGCCTGCCGTACCATCGGATAGGCGGTGTAATTATGCGTCAGCACGAACACTTTGCCGGTCTTTTCGACTAATGCCGCCAGATTCTTTGCCTCGGCCAGCGTCGTCGCCAGCGGCTTGTCGCAGATGACATGGATGCCGGCCTCGAGAAAAGCCTTCGCCGCCGGCACATGGACATTGTTGGGCGTGACGATGGCCACCGCCTCTATGCCATCCGGCCGCTTGGCCTCGGCCTTGGCCATCTCGGCGAACGAGCTGTAGCTGCGCGCCGGATCGAGCCCGAGCTCCTCGGCCGATGCCTTGGCACGCGCCGGGTCGGACGACAGGGCACCTGCGACCAAGACGAACTCATTGTCCATGCGCGCCGCGATCCGGTGCACGGCACCGATGAAGGCGCCTTGCCCGCCGCCGACCATGCCGTAGCGGATCGGGCCGCCTCCCGTTTCCGATTTCGATGCGCCGACCATGATTTTCTCCCTCGTCTGAAATGCCCCTCCCCCTTAAGGGGAGGGTGGCCCGAAGGGCCGGGAGGGGTTGGTT
>NZ_RZSX01000113.1:0-10592 GCF_004023105.1 Mesorhizobium sp. M5C.F.Ca.IN.020.32.2.1
CGTTCAAGGTGACCAGATGCACCAGCCTGTTGCCGCAAGCCGGACAGGTGGCCATCCCCTCGCCGCCAACTGCAAGTGACGGTCCTGCCTCCGGCAGGTGCCAGGTGGGATGGTTGCGATGCGTCGGAAAAGACATGTCGCTCGGAGCGCCCTCCTCAAAGATGAAGTGATGGCACGCGGGCGGCGAATGAGGATCGTCATGCGTCAGCCAGTCTGCGAAATCGGGAATGTCGCCCAAGGTGCTGGCTGGCAACAATTCCGGCGCCTGCAAGGCGACGTGAGCAAGCAGATCCTCGACATCTATTCCCCGTTTCACTTCTCCTTGCAGGAAAAATGCCAGACGGGCCAAGTGCGTGTCGTCGAGAAACGAAATTACGTCGTCAATCAGATTGGTCCGGTGAACGTTGGCTTCGACTGCTGCCTTTATCAGCGCAAATAGGAATTCGGACCCGTCCTCGAGATGCAGAGCGATGATTGTCTCGCATTCGCTATAGCGGGCCTGGATCGTCGTACGCGACCCGTCCGATAGCAACCGTACGATGGTTTCAATCTCTTCGGACTCTGAATCGAGCACTTCTGCATTCTCATTAGTAGGTGGGCCGCAATCAACTCATTCTTGGTGGTTCGCCACCATAGGCCCAGTCGAGCAGTTTTACCGTGTGCACCACCGGCAGCTTCGCCGCTGACGCAATCTGGGTGATGCAGCCGATATTGCCGGTGGCGACGATTTCAGCACCTGTCGCCTCGATATTCCTGACCTTGCGATCACGCAGCTGAACCGAAATCTCGGATTGCAGGATGTTGTAAGTGCCGGCCGAGCCGCAGCACAGATGCCCCTCGCGCGGCTCGCGCACGATGAAGCCGGCTTTGGCCAAAAGCTCCTTGGGCTGGCGGGTGATCTTCTGGCCGTGCTGCATCGAGCAGGCAGAGTGATAGGCAACGATGGTGCCGGGCTTGCGGACCGGCTCGGGCAGGTCGAGACCCACCAGATATTCCGTGATGTCCTTGGCCAGCGCCGACACGCGCGCCGCCTTGTCGGCATAGGCCGGATCGAGGCGCAGCATGAAGCCGTAGTCCTTGACGGTGGTGCCACAGCCCGACGCGGTGATGACGATGGCATCCAGCCCGCCCTGATCGATGGCGCGCGTCCAGGCGTCGACATTGCGCCTGGCCGAGGCAAGCGCTGCCCCCTCGCGGCCCATGTGATGCACCAGCGCGCCGCAGCAGCCCTCACCCTCGGGAACCACGACCTCGACGCCCAACCGCGTCAGCAGCGCGATCGTCGTGTCGTTGATGCCGGGATCGAGCACGGATTGTGCGCAGCCGGTGAGAATGGCGACGCGGCCGTTTTTTGCTGCGCCCTGGCCGGCATGGATGCCCGGCGAAGCCATTGGCGAGGCCGCAGGAACCGACGCCGGGGCAAGCTTGAGCATCGCGCCCAGCGGCTTCAGCGCCGGGATCTTTTCGAACAGACCGGCGAATGGCCGCGCGAGCCTCGCCAGCTTGAGCGCAGCGCGAAAGCGCGAGGGATAAGGCAGGACAAAGGCCAGCATGGCGCGCGTCAGCCGATCGAGCGGCGAGCGCCTGTAGGTCTCCTCGATATGGACGCGGGCGTGGTCGACCAGATGCATGTAATTGACGCCCGACGGGCAGGTTGTCATGCAGGCGAGGCAAGACAGGCAGCGGTCGATATGGGTGACGATCTGCTTGTCAGCGGGGCGACCGTTCTCCAGCATGTCCTTGATCAGGTAGATCCGCCCGCGCGGCGAATCCAACTCGTTGCCAAGCGTCACATAGGTCGGGCAGGTGGCCGTGCAGAAGCCGCAATGCACGCATTTGCGCAGGATCTTCTCCGATTCCGCGACATGCGGATCGGCAAGCTGGGCAAGCGAAAAATTGGTCTGCACGCAAAAATCCTATAATCCCAAGAACCAGCTTTCCGGGTCTTTGACCGGCTCGCCGCGCTGCAGCGCCTGCAGGCCGAGAATGCAGCGGGCAATGAACCAGACGGCGACGGCGAACATCAGCACGACGCCTATCGCCACCATCATCAGCACAACCGAGATCAGCGCATAAAGCAGACCGATCCAGAAGGTGCGGATCAGGAATGTATAGTGGCTCTCGACGAAGCCGCCTGCTTTGCCGCGGTTGATATAGGCCAGCACGATGCCGACAATACCGGTGACGCCGATGACGAGGCTGGCGAGATAGAGGATGTAGATGACCAGCGCGTTGGTCGAACCCGGCTCCAGCCAGCGGTCGGTCTGGCGCGGCGCGGGTTTACCTGAATCGGTAGGGCCTGGATTGATGTCGCTCATAATGCTGCTCCCTCGGTTGCCGTGCCAAGAGTAGCAGAGCTTGCAGCCGGCGCCATACGGCCGGGATTGAGGATATTCTTAGGATCGAATTCGGCTTTGAGCCGCGCCGACAACGCTGCCAGTTGCGGCGCCTGCGGCTCAAACACCGGCACAGCGGCGCGATGCGAAGGCGCCGCGCGCACCAGTGTCGCATGGCCGCCGCCATACTGTCTCACCAGGCCGCGCAGAAGATCGGCTTCGGGATCGCCATGCTCCATGCGCAGCCAGATCAGTCCGCCCTGCCAGTCATAGAAGGCATCGGCCGCCGCCTGCATGCGCAGCGCCAGCACCATCTGGTGACCTTGCGCCGGCGCCATCGACACGCGCCACACCGGCTTTTCCAGGCCCTCGGCAAACGGCGCGCAATCTCTGATGTCGCGCCAGACGGTATGCGAGATATCGCCCGAAATCTCCTCGAGCGGGCCGGCATTTCCGAGCAGGTCTTTCAGCGCGGCGATGCGGTAGGCGACCGACGGGCCGAACCCCTCGACGCGCAGCAATGTCGCCGCGGCATTGCCGAGGCTGCCGCCGGCGACCCGCGCGGCGACGCGTTCGGGAAGATGGGCCGCACTCGACACTTCGGCGCTGGAGCCGAGCGCCAGCGCCATGGCGGCGGCGGCATGATCGTCGAGCAGGCCGCGCAGAGCGAGCGTGACTTCGGTCTCGGCTGATGGCAGCACCTTGAAGGTGACGTCGGTGAGGACGGCAAGCGTGCCCCAGCTGTTGGCCATGAGTTTCGACAGGTCGTAGCCGGTGACGTTCTTGACGACGCGGCCGCCGGACTTGAAGGCCTCGCCGCGACCGGAAACCGCCGCTACGCCGAGAATATGGTCGCGCGCCGCCCCCGCCTTCAGCCGGCGCGGGCCGCAAAGGTTCGCAGCCAGCACGCCGCCAATCGTGCCTCGCCCTAACTCACCGCCGAGCAGCGGGCCATAATCCAGCGGCTCGAAGGCCAGCTGCTGGCCGTTTTCGGCAAGCAGGCTTTCGATGTCGGCGAGCGGCGTGCCGGCTTTGGCCGACAGCACCAGTTCGGCCGGCTCGTAGAGCGTCACCCCGGACAGTTTCGACAGGTCGAGCGTATGCTCGGTCTGCAGAGGACGGCCGATACCGCGCTTGGAACCATGGCCGAGGATTTCGAGCGGCGAGTCTTCGGCGGCGGCCCAGGCAACGGTGGAGAGGGTTTCGGCTGCGGTGGAGGGAGTGAAGGTGGTCATGGCTATCTCTGGTTCCTCGCTCCCGCAACGCGGGGGAGAGGTGGCTCGGGCGAAGCCCGAGACGGAGAGGGGGCAATCATAGAACGCCACCTCCAATCTTTTTGGCCGCAAAAACGAACCTCAGGTCCGAGGCGATCACGTCTTCGGCCAACCGCCCTTCCAGCGCCGCAAGAATGGTCTCGCAAACGCTTGTCCGGCTCTTGAGTACGTCGACGTTCCAGAACCGCACTACCGAGAACCCTTCGCCACGCATGAATTCGTCGCGTCGTCTGTCATAGGAACTCTCGGCATGGTGACTTCCGTCCAGTTCAACGACCAGCTTTTCGCTTCGGCAGCGAAGTCGGCGAAATACGGCCCGATCGGCATCTGTCGCACGAATTTATATCCGCCAAGCCTTTTGGCTTTCAGTTCGTTCCACAGGGTTGCTTCCATCGGATTGTCGCCATGCCGAAGCTCACGAGCACGCGCGATCCTTTCAGGCGAGCGGCGACTTGGCACGTCGGCCGCAGACCCCCTCTCCGTCTCGGGCTTTGCCCTAGCTACCTCTCCCCCGCTTCGCGGGGGCGAGGAACCCCCGTTCTGAGATCCCATCATCAAAACCTCGGAATGTCCGGAAACGCTGTCTGCCCGCGATGCACGTGCATGCGTCCGAGCTCGGCGCAGCGGCGCAACTGGGGAAACACCTTGCCCGGGTTGAGCAGATGGTTGGGATCGAAAGCGCATTTGACCCGCATCTGCTGGTCGAGGTCGATCTGGTTGAACATTTCTGGCATCAGGTCGCGCTTCTCCACCCCCACCCCGTGCTCGCCGGTCAGCACGCCGCCGACTTTGACGCAGAGCCGCAGGATGTCGGCGCCGAAACTTTCCGCCTTGTCGAGCTCGCCCGGCACATTGGCGTCATAAAGGATCAGCGGATGCAGGTTCCCGTCGCCGGCATGGAAGACATTGGCGACTCCGAGGCCGTATTTCTCCGACAGTTCGCGCATCCCGTGCAGCACGCGCGGCAGTTCCTTGCGCGGGATGGTGCCGTCCATGCAGTAGTAGTCGGGCGAGATGCGGCCGACCGCCGGAAAGGCAGCTTTGCGGCCGGCCCAGAAGCTTAGCCTCTCCTGCTCCGACTGCGAGATGCGGCATGTGGTCGAGCCGTTCCTATAGGCGCTGGCTTCGACAAGGCCGATCAGGTGATCGACCTCGACGCCCGGCCCGTCGAGCTCGACGATCAGCAGCGCCTCGACATCCAAGGGATAGCCGGCATGGACGAAATCCTCGGCCGCGTGGATCGCTGGGCGGTCCATCATCTCCATGCCTCCCGGGATGATGCCGGCGCCGATGATGTCGGCGACGCATTGGCCACCCTGCTCGCTGGTCGGGAAGCCGATCAGCAGCGCGCGCGCCGTCTCCGGCTTCTTCAGGATGCGCACAGTGACCTCGGTGACGACGCCGAGAAGCCCTTCGGAACCGGTCATGACCCCGAGCAGGTCGTAGCCTTCCGAGTCGAGATGCTTGCCGCCGAGCCGCACCACCTCGCCGTTCATCAGCACCATCTCGATACCGAGCACGTTGTTGGCGGTAAGACCGTACTTCAGGCAATGCACGCCGCCGGAATTCTCCGCGACATTGCCGCCGATCGAGCAGGCGATCTGGGAGGATGGATCGGGGGCGTAGTAAAAGCCCTCCTGCTCGACGGCGGTGGTGATGCCGAGATTGGTGACGCCCGGCTGGGCGACGACGATGCGGTTGGGAAAATCGATCTCGAGAATGTGGTTGAACCTGCTCATCACCAGCAGCACGGCATCTTCGAGCGGCAGCGCGCCGCCGGACAGCGAGGTGCCGGAGCCGCGCGGCACGACGCGGATGTTGCGGTCGTTGCAATATTTCAGCACGCGCGAGACCTGCGCCACCGTTTCGGGCAGCACCACGACCAGCGGCAATTGCCGATAGGCGGTGAGGCCGTCGCTCTCGAACGCACGCATCGAATTGGCAGCGTCGACGACGCCTTCGCCCGGCACGATGATGCGCATATCGGCGACGATCTCGTCGCGCCGGCGCATCGTGGCGTCGTCTGGCTTCGGCATCAACAGGCCGGACATCGACAGTCTCCTTCGATCCACTGGTAAAAATCTTTTACCAGCGGCAGGCGTCTGTTGCAAATCCTGCTTTGGCCGAAATCGAGCGTCGACACCGGCACGGCCTTCCGCAGCGGCTTGCGAGGAGGGCGGCGAACGAAGGGAGCGGGGGCGAGAGGGACGCGCTGACTTTCTCCCCGTCGAGGGACCTTCAGGGGGGAGATGGCCTACTCGCCCGCTTGCTTGGCGGGTTCGGAGTGCAAGCGGCGCACACGGCGCACGCCCCACCAGACCAGCAGGATGGCGAGCGGCACCGAGGCGGCGGTGACGACCTCGGGCGCGAAGGTATGGCCGAAGATCGAGGCGCCCTTGGCGACGTAGCCGATGAGGCCGACGACGTAGTAGGAGACGGCGGCGACCGAGAGCCCTTCCACCGTCTGCTGCAGGCGCAGTTGGAGGCGGGCGCGGTTGTTCATCGACGCCAGCAGATCGCGGTTCTGCTTCTCGACGTCGACGTCGACCCAGGTGCGCAGCAGCGTGGTGGCGCGGGTGAGCTTCGTCGACAGATTGGCCTGACGCTCCTCGACCGAACGGCAGGTGCGCATGGCGGGGGCGACGCGACGCTGCAGGAACCCGCCCCAGGTGTCGTAGCCGGGCACCGCCTCCTCCTCCAGCGCCTCCAGCCGTTCGCGGACGATGCCGTCATAGGCGCGGCTGGCGCCGAAGCGATAGAGGCTGGAGGCTGCATCGGCCTCCAGCTCGGCGGCGAGCTCGGTCAGGTCGGCAAGCAGCGTCTGGCTGTCGCGGGTTTTGGCGACTTTCATTTCCAGTGTGGTCTGCGCCAGCCTGTCTTCGATGCGGCGCGCGCGACCGGACTGCATCAGCGCCAGCGGCAGGCCAAGCATGGCCAGCGTGCGGTAGGTTTCGATATCGATCAGCCGCTGCGCCAGCGCGCCGGTGCGTGCCGGCGTCAGGCCGCGGTCGAGCACCAGCATGCGGGTCATGCCGTCACCGTCCTGGCGGAAATCGGTGACGATGGCGGCGTTGCCGCGCTCGACCAGCGAATAGCACAGGCTGGTCGGGTCGAAGCTGGCGATCAGCTCTTCGCTCGCCTGCGTCCATTTGCGGATTTCGAGCCTGATGCCGGAAATCACCGTTCCCGGCGGCGAAAACCCGTGGCCGAAAGGCGAATCTTCCTGGCGCTGGCCGCCCTCGGAGAGCGGTCCTTCCCACAGATAGGTGGAGAATTCCGTGTGCCGTTCCCAGCGCAGCGAGCCCTTGCCCCACTTCATCGCGTGGTGGCGTGCATGAGGGTCGGGCGCGGCGATGCCGAGCCGCCGCGACAATTCGGAAAGCACGGCCTGGTCGACGCCGGACCCAGCATCGGTCATGAAGGAAAGCTGCACCAGCACGCGCGGTTTCTCGACCAGCGGATGCGGACGGGCGTGAACCTCGCCGAGCGCGCCAGGCCGTCCCTGATGCGCGGGAAAGCCCATGACGCTGCCCTCGACGCGCGGCTGAAATTTGAGATTGGACGGGTCATCTGCCACGGCTGGTCCCCCCGGGCCTGGTGCAATCGCGTCCCTCTAGAGCCAATTGCCGGGGGACGCAAACGACAAGTTAGCCGAAATCGATATGCCGCGACGACGTAGGACCCGGCCAAACCGACGAATTGGATAAATAATTTGACCAGTTGGCGACACTGGCTTTATCCTGCGCGACACCGGTTCAATCCCCAGGCCATCCCCGTTGAGCGATATTTTCTCCCGGATCGAGCATCCCCGCACCGCCGACGAGGTGGTGCAGCAGATCGAGAGCCTGATCCTCGAAGGCGTTCTGCGCACCGGCGACAGGCTGCCGGGCGAGCGCGAGCTGGCACGGCAGTTCGAGGTGTCGCGGCCGATCCTGCGCGATGCGCTGAAGGCGCTGGAGGGGCGAGGGCTTTTGACGACGCGGCCCGGCGGCGGCACCCATGTCGCCGACGTCATCGGGCAGCTGTTCACCAAGCCGGTGACGGACCTGATCTCCATGCACCGCAAGGCGGCGACCGACTATCTGGAATACCGCCGCGAGATCGAAGCGGTGGCGGCCGAGTATGCGGCGCGGCGCGCCACGTCGGACGACCTGGCGCTGCTCGACCGCATCATGGCACGCATGGACGAGGCGCACCGGACCGGCAACTTCGACGACGAGGCGGAAATCGACGTCGAGTTCCACCACGCGATCTGCGAATGCGCGCACAACATCATCCTCCTGCACACGCTGCGCTCGTGCTACCGGCTGCTGTCGGAGGGCGTCTTCCAGAACCGGCTCTTGGTGTTCAACGTGCCGGGCGCGCGCGAAGCGCTGCTTTCGCAGCACCGGGCGATCTACGCGGCGGTCAAGGCCGGCGATCCGGCGGCCGCACGGCAGGCGGCGATGGACCACATCACCCATGTCGAACGCACCATGGCCGAGGCCGAGCGCAGCGGCGACTGGCAACGTGTGTCGCGGCTGAGGCTGATGCAGCGCTCAGAGGCCGGCGACAGCGAGCCGGCAAGAAAACGCTCATGAGCGCCGGCTAAGAAAAATCAACAACGACGAATTAGCGAACAATCAGCGGGAAGCCCATGAGCATGATCCTCACCATCGCCGATCTCAAGGACCTGGCGCGCCGCCGCGTGCCGAAGATGTTCTTCGACTATGCCGATTCAGGTGGATGGACCGAAAGCACCTACCGGGCCAACGAGGAGGATTTCCAAAAGATCAAGTTCCGCCAGCGCGTGCTGGTCGACATGAGCAACCGGTCGCTGGAATCGACCATGATCGGTGAGAAGGTGGCGATGCCGGTGGCGCTGGCGCCGACCGGTATGACCGGCATGCAGCACCCCGACGGCGAGATGCTGGCGGCGCAGGCGGCGGAGGAATTCGGCGTGCCGTTCACGCTTTCGACGATGAGCATCTGCTCGATCGAGGATGTCGCATCGGTGACCAAGAAGCCGTTCTGGTTCCAGCTCTATGTGCTGCGCGACAAGGATTTCGTTCTCAATCTCATCGACAGGGCGAAGGCGGCGAAATGCTCGGCGCTGATGCTGACGCTCGACCTGCAGATCCTCGGCCAGCGCCATAAGGATATCCGCAACGGGCTGTCGGCGCCGCCGCGCTTCACGCCGAAACACATCTGGCAGATGGCGACCAGGCCGGGCTGGTGCATCGGCATGGCCGGTACCCAGCGCCGGACCTTCCGCAACATCGTCGGCCACGCCAGGGGCGTCGGCGACCTCACCTCGCTCTCGTCGTGGACGACGGAGCAATTCGATCCGCATCTGTCGTGGAAGGACGTTGCCTGGATCAAGGAACGCTGGGGCGGCAAGCTGATCCTGAAAGGCATCCTCGACAAGGAAGACGCGCTGATGGCGGCCAAGACCGGCGCCGACGCGATCATCGTCTCCAATCATGGCGGGCGCCAGCTCGACGGTGCGCCGTCGTCGATCGAGGTGCTGGAAGAGATCGCCGACGCTGTCGGTGACACGATCGAGGTGCATATGGATGGCGGCATCCGCTCGGGCCAGGACGTGCTAAAGGCGCTGTGTCTTGGCGCCAAGGGCACCTATATCGGCCGGCCTTTCCTTTACGGCCTTGGCGCGCTCGGCAAGGATGGGGTCACCAAAGCCTTGGAAATCATCCGCAAGGAGATGGACATAACGCTGGCACTGTGCGGAAAGCGTCTGGTAACCGACATGGGCAAGGATCAGCTTCGGCGTTAGACTCCCGTGACGGCATGATCACGGAGATGGACGCATTGATTGCCCCCGGCATCCACTTTCTCGACGCGCGCGGACCGGAAGGCATGCGCATCTATGCGGTCGGCGACGTGCATGGCCGGCTCGACCTGCTCGTCGCCATGTACCGCCGGATTGCGGCCGAGATCCGCCAGGCGCGGCCGGCCGACTGGCGTGTCATCCATCTCGGCGACTATGTGGACCGCGGCCCGGACTCCAAGGGCGTCATCGATTTCCTGATCGAAGTGCGAAAACGCGACCCGCGCCACCTGATGCTCGCCGGCAACCACGACATCGGCTTCCTCGACTTCCTCGACGCACCCGATGCGGACGGGCTTTTCATGCGCTATGGCGGCATCCAGACCGCGCAGTCCTATGGCGTGGTGCTCAATGAAGGCGGCGGTGCGTGGTTTGGCAGGTCCGAGGCGGCATTGCGGCAAGGCCATGCGGCGCTGGTCGAGGCCGTGCCGAAAAGCCATGTCGACTTCCTGCAGTCGCTAGCGTTTTCACTGACGTTTGGCGACTTCTTCTTTTGCCATGCCGGCATCCGGCCAGGCATTGCGCTGGAAAGTCAGAGCACGCAGGACCTGATCTGGATCCGCGATGTCTTCCACAATCATTCGGGCCTGCATCCGAAGATCGTGGTGCATGGCCACACGCCGGTTCCGGAGGCGGAGGTGATGGTCAACCGCGTCAATATCGACACGCTCGCCTACCAGACGGGAAACCTCAGCGCGCTCGTCGTCGACGGCGCGGACAAGCGTATCCTGGTGGTGTCAGGTGAGAGGGCCTAAAGCGCGTCGCGCTTCAAGTCTGTGTTTTAGCGAAGCGCGGCGGTGACGCCGTAGCCATCGACGGCGTTGTGGTTGTTGGCTGCGTCGCCGGCATAAGTGCCGAAGCCGCACAACACTATGGCTGACAACATGACAAAGGACAGAAGCGCTGCTTTCACGGACGTCATCTCTTGTTGAGCTCTCTTCATCTGTGCACGAGGCGGGTTACCAATGGGTTGAAACGGAAATACGTCTCAAAATTTCGACGATTTCGCGCTTCTAGGCAGTTTCTGTATCGGCGATGTGTCGCGCGAGTGAGACAAAGAGTTCATCGCGTTGCACGGAAGATGCAGAGCGCGTGCCTTCTAGGGTGGCGGGCGGCCACAAGCCAAGGACGAAACAAGCTGTCCACAGCGGATTT
>NZ_RZSX01001140.1:0-1645 GCF_004023105.1 Mesorhizobium sp. M5C.F.Ca.IN.020.32.2.1
CAAGAATCCGGATTTCCTCAACAATCTCGGCACGGTGATGCGCGACCTCGGCCGTCTCGGTGCAGCCGTCGATTTCTTCCGTGGCGCGGTGGCGCTGCGGCCGGACCAGCTCGCGGCGCGCGACAATCTCGGCTCCTCGCTTAAGCAGCTCGGACAGTTCGAGGGCGCGGAGGAGATTTATCGAGGCACCATAGGTCGCAACCCGTTCCATGTCCGCGCCCGAATTGGGCTTGCCGAAACGCTGCAGGAGGCTGGGCGGCTCGACGAGGCGCTTGCCGTCTTCCGCGAAGCACTGGCAATTCGGCCGAAGGACGCCGATTTGCTGCACGGTCTGGGCGTCGGGCTGATGGAGAAGGGCAGCCTCGGAGAGGCGGCGGAGCATTTCCGGCAGGCGCTGGCGGTCGATCCCGGCATGGCCAGGGCCTGGCTGATGCTCACCCAGGTCAAGCGCCAGCAGGAGCGCGACGCCGAGCTTGCCGGGATGGAGGCGCAGCACGCCAAGGCCCCGGAAGGCAGCGTGGCGCGCATGCAGCTTTCCTTCGGCCTCGGCAAGGCCAATGACGATTTGAAGGATTATGGCCGTGCCTTCGATTATTTCGCCGAAGGCAATGCGATCCGCCGTATGGGCATCGACTACGATGCGGCCAAGACACGCGCCGAGTTCGAGGCGATGAAGGCGGTGTTCGACAAGCCCTTCTTCGACAAGCACAGACCGAGCGGGATCGCCGACGATACGCCGATCTTCGTCGTCGGCATGCCGCGCTCCGGCAGCACGCTGGTCGAGCAGATCATCGCCAGCCATCCGCAGGTCTATGGCGCCGGTGAGCTCGGCATATTGAAGACGGCGCTCGGCAAGCAGTTTCCGCCTGGTATGAAGGGCGGCTTTCCCTGGGGCATCGCCGACATGCCCGACAAGGCCTATGCCGAGGCAGGCCAGGCCTATCTAGACCTGCTGCACGCCCGCTATCCGGGTTTCCAGCACGTCACCGACAAGATGCTCGGCAATTTCCTATTGGTAGGCTTCATCCATCTGATGCTGCCCAAGGCCAAGGTCATTCATTGCGTGCGCGATGCGGCGGCGACATGCCTGTCGATCTACAAGGTGCATTTCCGCGGCGACAGCCACCGCTACGGCTACGACCTCAGCGAGCTCGCCGATTTCCACAATCTCTACACCGATATGATGGCGCATTGGCGCACCGTTCTGCCTGATGTCGTGCATGATGTGCGCTACGAGGATTTCGTCGCCGACCAGGAAGGGCAGACGCGGGCGCTGATCGCCCATCTCGGCCTGCCATGGGACGATGCGGTGCTGTCGTTCCACGAGACCGACCGGCCGGTGCGCACGGCGTCGGCGGCGCAAGTGCGCCAGCCGATGTACCAGGGCTCGGTCGATCTGTGGAAACGCTATGGCGACCGGCTCAAGCCGCTGCTCGACCGCCTAGCGTAATGCGTTGCCGGCCTACAACTCGATGAACGGCTGAAAGCCGCCGAAGATCATGCGCTTGCCGTCGAATGGCATCGTCGACAAGTCGCCGTTCAGGCGCGGATCGGCCATCACTTTGGCCATTACCGCATCGCGGCTCTGCCGCGATTCATAGACGGCCCACGAGAAGACGACGACCTCGTCGTCCTTGGCCTGAAC
>NZ_RZSX01001141.1:0-1645 GCF_004023105.1 Mesorhizobium sp. M5C.F.Ca.IN.020.32.2.1
CGATAAGGCGACGGAGAGTTTAAGCTGGCCGCCCCTATGGGACAGTTTGGCGATTTGCCGGTTGATATACAGACGAAGGCGGCGGCCGGTCTTCTGGCAGAAGGTTACGAGCATTCTCATGAGGTAGATCCTCCAAAATGGTTGTGCGCAATCGCGGAGCTCGAATACGGCTGGAACTGCCAAGTGCACCGCGCCAGCGGTCGCAACAGAGCGAAGCGGAGAGGAGAACCCTTTAGGGTTGCACGCCCAGGCAGGGGCCTGCCGTATCGTGCGCAGCATAAAGATTGCGAACTGCCACTTTGGAGATGCCGGAGAACGCGGCCTTCGTAGCCCGGCCGCCCATCGGCCTCATCAATCGGCAGATCGCCAACCGGCCGTCAGGCCGGTTCTCCGTCTTCTTTTCGCTGCAGTGGGCGAGGAATGGCTGTGGGGTTCGACTGCCGACAACGACAACAAGCCTAAGTGACCAGCCGAACCGCGACGCGGGCGGCGGCCGTGGTCGGGGAGGGGAGGGGCGTCAGGGGCGCCCCTCGCACCCTTCCTGGCCCGTTCGATGCGGGCTGGAGCGGTCCGGCTTTGAAATGCCGGGGAAAAGGCGCTATATTAGGTTCCGGAGTAGGGACGAGCCTTTCGGCTCGCCCCCATTTCCTAGAGCCAGAATTGGACTCGGATACTCACTAGCCAGGTGGTCCGAGTCCTTTTCACGTCTAGGGTGATGCTAAGTGGTAGGTACCACATGCAATCACCTCCGGTTCGAGGGCGAGGCCGTCGCCTCGGTCGGGGTGGCCCGTCCTCCCCGAGCGCGCCGCTGGCCCGGCGCTGCTGCTTTCGCCCTCGAAAGCTGATTCCTGCAGCTTACCGCACAATGCCGAGTCGTTCACCAAGGCTTGGCGGGTGCGGCGGCCCGGCTTCCTTGAGCATCGCCAGAATCATTTTTCGCTTCAGCCCACGAACCTCGTATCCCTGTGCTCGCGCTGTCTTGATGATCGATTCCAGGGTCGGAAATTCCTCCAGGAAAGTGCCGAACCACAGCGCGCACTCGTCGGTCTTGGGATGCGGAAAGCCTTGCAGAAAGAAGGTTCGCAACGGCGGATCGTAACCGATGGTCCCTTGCGCATCCGTTGCAGTCCCGTTTGTGATCTCCACAGTGTATCGGCTCATAGCCGTTCCTCTCGGTGATTGCGATGATGACAACCGGCCGCGCCGTCAATCGACGCGGCGCGGTGCACTATTTGAAAAGCGGCATTACTCGCTCGTTGGTGAGGGCGGTGCGATCGGTCTGGAACGTGTAGCCGTCCCAATCCTTCCACGACTCCCAGCCTTGCGCGGTCGCGCGTCCGTACCAGACGCGCACCTTCACCGCGTTTCCGGCCAGCGTCTCGACAATCGAGACGGTGAAGCTGCCACCAAGCTGCGACGGCGTATCGTACACAGTGACATGGCGGCGGGCAGGACGCCCGAAAGGGGCCGCACTCATGCGGCACCTTCGGCGCTGATCGCCTTCATCACCCGTTCGGCGGCCCATCTCCCCGCCTCGTTCAAGTGCCGCTGCCACGCACCTTGCGACGGCGACCAGCGGAAGCCGTTGGCCTTCAGCGCCCGCCGCGTCGCTTCGTCGGGCTTGCCGGGAAAGATCATCTGAATG
>NZ_RZSX01001142.1:0-1644 GCF_004023105.1 Mesorhizobium sp. M5C.F.Ca.IN.020.32.2.1
TCACCAATGCGCTCGGTTGCGTCGTCGCCGATCTCAGGCACGATTTCGTCAACACGGTCAACCAGCCGGTGGCCGGTCTTGATGAAAACCAGCTTCACACTATATTGGAACGCCACCGAAACGAAGGCGAAGAGCTGATCGGCAAGGAAGCGGTAAAACCGGAGACGATCCGCGTCACGCATTCCGCCGACATGCAGTTCGTCGGCCAGACCCACATCATCAACGTGCCGCTGCCTTCGTCCGCGGTGACACGTGAAACATTGCAGCAACTGTTTGAAAAGGCCTATTTCGGCCGCTTCAAGGTCGAGCTGCCGGAAATCCGTGCCAATCTGGTCAACCTCAACACCTCGGTGACCGGCGTGCGGCCGGCGATCGATCTGTCGCGATTGATCGACCCGGCAGGGCGCGCCGAAACGCTGGCCGAAGCGCGGCGCGAAATCCGGCCGGTCTGGCATGGCGGGCGCTGGCACGACACGCCTGTCTACAGCAGGGAGAAGCTGCCGCTCGACGCGGTCATCGAGGGGCCAGCGATCCTCGAACAGATGGACGCCACCACCGTGCTCGAGCCCGGCGACCGCGCGCGCTCGGACGCCGACGGCAACATCATCATCGACATCGGTGAGGCCTGAGATGGCAAAACTCGACACCATTACGCTTTCGGTCATCCAGGCGGCGCTGCAGCAGGTCTGCGACGAGATGGACCTGACCTTTTCGCGCGCCGCTTTTTCGCCCGTCATCGCCGAGGCCAACGACCGCTCCGACGGCATCTATTCGGCCGTCGATGGCTCGCTGATCGCGCAGGGCAGCCAAGGCCTGCCGGTGTTCGTCGGCGTGATGCAGTATTCGACCAAAACGGTGATCGAAATGATCGCCGACGGCCGCTGCCTGCAGCCCGAGCCCGGCGACATCTACATCGTCAACGACCCCTATCTCGGTGGCACCCATCTGATGGATGTGCGCTTCGCCATGCCGGTCTACCGGGACGGAACGATTTTCTGCTGGCTGTCGAACACCGGCCACTGGCCCGATATCGGCGGCTCGGTGCCGGGCGGCTTTTCGGCCTCGGCGACGGCGGTCGAGCAGGAGGGCTTGCGGCTGCCGCCGGTGAAATTGTTCAAGAAGGGCGTGCTCGATCCTGAGATCTACGCCATCATCTGCTCTAACATCAGGGTTGCCGACCAGCGCATCGGCGACATCCGTGCGCAGGCGGCGGCACTGCTGATCGGTCAGGACCGACTAAATGAAATTCTAGATCGTTACGGAGACGAAACAGTTGTTGAGGCGATCGCCGAACTGCGCCGCCGCGCCGCCGAACAGATGCGCGCCAACATATCGGCCATTCCCGATGGCATTTACCATTCCAAGGCCTTCGTCGATTCCGACGGGGTGGTGAACGAGCCGCTGATCATCGCGCTGGCGGTGGAGAAACACGGCGACACGCTCAGCTTCGACTTTTCAGGCTCGTCAAAACCTTGCGCCGGGCCGATGAACAGCGTCTTGGCGACGACCTTGTCCTCGGTTTATCTCGCGATGCGCCATATTTTCCCTGATGTGCCGATCAGCGCCGGCGCCTTCGAGCCGCTGATCGTCAAGCGGCCGGAAGGCACTTTCCTCGACGCCAGATATCCGCGCCCGGTCTCCGGC
>NZ_RZSX01001143.1:0-1638 GCF_004023105.1 Mesorhizobium sp. M5C.F.Ca.IN.020.32.2.1
GATTTCGGCCAGCGTGAACGGCTTTTGCACGACGTCCACAATGACACCGTTCAATTCCTCGGCGCGCTCGCGCTGGTCGGCATAGCCGGTCATCAGCAAGATCTTCATCGCCGGAAAAAGCGACGCCGCCGATTTGGCCATTTGGATGCCGTCCATTTCCGGCATCCGGATATCGGAAACGACAAGGTCATAGCCGCCACGTGCTGCGCGGATCAGGGCAAGCCCTTGCGCGCCGTCGGCGGCGATGTCGATCATATGCCCGGCGCGTTCGAGCGCGCGGGCGGCGAGGGTGCGGACGGAATCATCGTCCTCGACGATCAGGAGCTTTGCCATAGCGGAATGTTTGGCGGGGAAAAGTTGACTTTTCCTGAACCGCAAACGGCATCGAAGATAAATCTATGCGTCGCCCTTGACGACGCCGACAAACGGCAATTCGCGAAACGCGTGGGCGACATCCATGCCGTAGCCGACGACGAAATAGTCGGGGCAGTCGAAGCCGACATAGTTGGCGTTGAGCGCAGTCTGGCGGCGCATGCGCTTGTCGAGCAGCACGGCGATGGCGCAGCTTTTGGCGCCGCGCGACAGCATCAGGTCGCGGGTGAAGGACAGCGTCTTGCCGGATTCGAGAATGTCGTCGATCAACAGCACGTCGCGGCCGGTGACTTCATTGTCGATGTCACGCAGCACTCTCACCTCGCCGCTGGTGGTACCGGCGCCGTAGCTGGAAATGAAGATGAACTCGACCTCGGGCGACAGGCCGACATCGTGCATGGCGCGGATAAGGTCGGCGGCGAAGATGAACGATCCTTTCAGCACCGAAATCACCAGAAGGTCCTGATAATCGTGCCCGGCGATCTCCTTGGCGAGCTCCAGATTGCGCCGGGCAATCGCCGACGCCGAAAACAAGACCTCGATATTCTTGCCACGCACGATTGGCATTAGCCGCCTTTCCAGAAATGATCGCCCCTAATTGGCGAAGGTGACCGAGACGGTCTTGACCCCGTTTCTAGGCACGTCGAGCCGGCTGGAAAAGCCAAATCTTTCGCCGGGCGCCAGCGAACGGCTGAATGTCTTCAGCGTATAGCGGGTTGTGCGCCTGTCATTGCCGGTGACCCGGATTTCCAGCGGCGGCAATGGCAACGGGCTGGCACCGTCATTCGCGGCCTCGCCACCGACGAACAGGACAGATTCCGGCCCTGACGCATCGATACGCGACGTAACGCCTGAAATGCTGAGTGCAATGCCCGTCTCCTGTGCCGCGAGAAGAAGCGGCGCCTGGCGCACCAGCGCGTGCCCGCCCGAGATCCAGAAGGCTGCAAACGCCACGCTGAGGCCGGCGATCCAGAAGATCGGCCCGCCGCGCGACGCCCGCAGCCGTTCCATCGCGGCTTTCGGCTTGCGCAACATGTCCATGCCTTCGAGCGATGGCGTCGCGATCACCCGCGAAAGCGGCGGTGAAAGCATGCTGGCGGTGAGGCGCGGCAGCACCTCGAAGTCGGCATCGACGACGTCGGCGGCTGGATCACGCAAGATGCGTTCCGGCGCAGGATTTGCGGCCGAATCGGTCATGAATTCGCCGGAAACCGGGCGCGCGGTTCGATCGTCAGCCATCACGGCCCCAGCACTACGGCACTTGTT
>NZ_RZSX01001144.1:0-1634 GCF_004023105.1 Mesorhizobium sp. M5C.F.Ca.IN.020.32.2.1
CGCTCGAAGCCCTCGGCGAGGCGCTCGGCATCTCCAAGGAGCGCGTCCGCCAGATCGAGGCACGCGCCATGGAAAAGCTCAAGATAGCGCTGGTGAAGCAAAACCCCGAGTTTCTGGCGACAGCCGCCTGAATCTTATTTGTCGGTGATGATCTTGACCTTGTCGCCGGCGGACACTGCTGCACCGGGCGACATCGCGTTGAGCACCCTGAACAGGTCCAGCTTGCGATCGACGCCGACCATCTGCGCGGCGAGCGACCCCATGGTCTGTCCGGGCCGCACCGTGACAACGCGGATATGCAGCGGCTTCAGCGCCGCTTTCTCGGTTGCGCTCAAGATACGGAAGGAGCCGCTGACCGAGCGCGCCACGGCATCCAGCGAGGTGCTGGCGGAAGGTGCTGCGGTCAACAGCCGGTAGACCTGACCGCCGGCGCGGATCACCGCGATGTCGAACTGCCAGCCCTCGGCGCTGGCATGCGCCGTCGCCGCCTCGTTGCCATTGATCGTTTCCTGGCGCACGCTGCTTTCGTCCAGACCGGCCACCCAGCCGCTGCGGATGTAGTCGGTCAGCGAGCGGCTCTTGTCGATCGAAACGCCGTCGAAGCGGATCGCTATGTCGCCTGGCCCGGTTGCCGTCACCGCCGCGGCCGAGTTGTCGATGATGAAGCCATCGGGCACCGAGAACGACACGCCGAGCCCTGGATGCATGAAGGTTTCGCCACGCACATAGCCCTCCTCCGGTGTGTCGCCGTAGAGCAGGCCGTCTATGCCGGCGAGGAAGGCGTCGCGGTCGCGCGTGCCGACGCCGGGCGCACCGAACTGGCGGGCATGACGCTGCGCCAGATCGATGCGTTGCGGCGTGTTGGGATGCGTCGCCAGGAAGTCGAGGCTGGCGTCGGGGGCGCCGCTGATAGAGCGGGAATCGGGGGAGGCCGACATGGACTGCAGGAAGCGGCCGGCGGCAAGGGGATCGAAGCCCGCCTCGCCGATCGACTTGATGCCGATGCCGTCGGCCTCAAGCTCCTGATTGCGCGAGAACTGGGCAAGCCGCAGCTTGCCGCGGATCAGTGCCGCCTTGGCGGTCGGGCTGTCGCCGAGCACATCCGAGACGACCTTGGTTGCAAACCCCTCCTCAGCCTCGAGCTGCTGGCGCTGCAAGCCGTGGTTTGCAGTGACGTGGCCCATCTCATGCGCGATGACCGCGGCGAGCTCGGCCGAATCGTTGGCCAGCGCCAACAGGCCGCGCGTGATGTAGAGATAGCCGCCCGGCAGCGCGAAAGCATTGACGTTGGGTGAATTGAGGATGGTGATGCGGTAGGTCTGGGTCGGATTGGCGGACACCACGGTCAGGCTGCCGACGACCTTGGCGACCATGCGCTCGAGCTTGGGATCGGAATACTCGCCGCCATAGGTGGCGAGGATGCGCGGGTGCTGCGCCTTAGCCATTTCGGCGAGCTTGCTGTTGGCGGCGACATTGTCGACCGTGATCGGTTTGTTGGAAGGCTGGAAGCCGGATTCCTGAACGTCCGGAGGCGTGAACATCTGGCAGCTTGCCAGCGCCATGGCAAAGCTGGCCAGCGCGAGGAAGCGCGCCAGCGGTTTCCTTCTCACTCTGTCGGTGCCGGTCGGTAGAAC
>NZ_RZSX01001145.1:0-1629 GCF_004023105.1 Mesorhizobium sp. M5C.F.Ca.IN.020.32.2.1
GCCAAACCGATCGCGCGATAACACGAGACGACCCGCCACCGAGTCCCAGATTGCGACCGCCCATTGCCCGTTCATCCGCTCGAAGGCAGCCTCGCCCCACGCGCGATAGGCATGGACGATGACCTCTGTGTCGCTATGGGTGCGGAAGCGGTGGCCGAGGGCGATCAATTTTTCACGCAGATCTAGGTAGTTGAATATCTCGCCGTTGAAGACGATCCAAGTCGTGTCGCCCGCATCCGCGAGTGGCTGCTGGCCGTTGGAGAGATCGACGACGGAAAGGCGGGCATGCGCCAATCCCGCGCGTTTGTCGCGGTAGAGGCCGCGCTCGTCAGGACCGCGATGCGCGAGTGCGCCCACCATGCGCATCAGTGCCTCCCGCGAAGGAGGCGCCGCGTAGGCGCCTAGTGAGATGATTCCGGCGATGCCGCACATCCGGTCAGCCCTCGCCCATGGCAGTGGTCGGCAAAGGCCGTGCGTGAAGATAGCGTGCGGCACGCCGTTTGCTGTCGATGTCCTTGAAGACTTTCTGAACCTGGGCCGCGGTGAGGCCGGCAGCTGCCGCGACCTCGTCGACAGAAATTCCGTGGTTCAAGCCGTAGAGGCACAGATCCATCAGATGGTAAGGCAGCGCGAAATAGAATTCCTCCTGACTCTGGGCCATGGAGAAAGTGTCCGTGGTCGGCGGCCGCCGCCGGACCTCTTCATCCACCCCAAGGTATTCAGCCAGCTGGTAGACCTGGGTCTTGTAGAGGTGGACGATTGGCATCAGATCGGCAATTCCGTCGCCCTGCTTGACGAAAAAGCCTTGGTCATGCTCCAGGCGGTTTGGCGTACCTGCAACGGCATAGTTGAGGCGGTCCGCATGGTAGTACTCGGTCATCTTGCGCAGGCGCTGCTTGTAGTTGGTTGCAGCAACGATCTGCAGATAGGCTGCCGGCGACAGACGCACCGTATCGGTCTTGCCCTCGGGATCCTGAACCGTGAGGCGTGTGATGTTGAGACCGTTGCTCTCGAGAACTGACGCGAGCACGAGCTTGCATTTCCAGCCGTCGCCGTACTGGGGAACGACCGTCTGGATCGCTTCGATCTGTCGGCGATAGGCGCCGACGGCCTCAAGTGCTGGTGCTAGGTCTTCCAGGATCGTATCGATGCCAAGCTGGGCTGCGACGCTGCGGCCAAGCCTTAGCGAATCGCCGGAGGAATGGCGGTCCGGCATGAATATGCCCAAGACCTTGTCTTTCCCGAACGCGCGTGCGCACAAGGATGCGACAACGGAACTGTCGATACCCCCGGAGAGGCCGACAACCACGCCACGACGCCGCAGCGTGCCAAAAACCTGCTCGCGCAGGATCTGAACGATGCGATCGACCTCCGCGCGAGCATCGAGCACCAGCGTGCCCATGCTGAATTGTGAGATCAAGTCGATGGTCTGTACTCCCGTTTGTGAAGCTCAGCCGCAGAATAGGTTTGCTTCAACGCATTCTCGATGAGTGGGCGGTTGGTCGCGAGATAGGGCTCTGTGACCATATCGAAGTGACTGCCAACGACCGGAATCACATCCAGATGCGCGAAAGCGCCATCCCACCCTATGGCCAGAGGCATATTGGGCCGAGCGCAGCGGAAGAGGAT
>NZ_RZSX01001146.1:0-1628 GCF_004023105.1 Mesorhizobium sp. M5C.F.Ca.IN.020.32.2.1
GGCATAAGGGACGCGCGCTCAGGAGGAAAGATGGCGCAGCCGTTGAATGCGGACTTCGATCCTGCGGCATTGAAGGGTTTTCTGGCGAGCCGCTTCGGCGATGCCTCAATGTCGCTCGGGCGGATCGGCGGCGGACAGTCCAATCCTACCTATTTCGTGGACTATGGTGCGCATCGCATGGTGCTGCGCAAGAAGCCGGCCGGGCCGATCCTGCGCGGGGCGCATGCCGTCGATCGCGAATTCCGCGTGCTTGAAGCGCTGGCACCGACCAACGTCCCGGTGCCCGGGCCGGTGCTCTATCACGACGGTGCCGAGCTGCTCGGCACGCCCTTCTACCTGATGGAGCGGCTGGATGGTCGCATCTTCCACGATTGTTCGCTGCCTGGCCTTTCGCCCGCGCAGCGACGCGGCATCTATTTCGGCATGGCAGAAGCGATGGCCAAATTGCATGCCGTCCGTCCCGACGAGGTCGGTCTCGGCGACTACGGCCGGCCCGGCAACTATTTCGAGCGCCAAATTGGCCGCTGGACCAGGCAGCTCAGGGAATCGCCGAGCGACAGGATTCCGGCACTCGAAGCGGTCGCCGACTGGCTACCGCAGCATATGCCCGTGGATGATGGGCGCCTGTCGATCGCCCATGGCGACTTCCGCCTCGGAAATCTGCTGTTCCATCCCGACAAGCCGCAGGTGATCGGCATTCTCGATTGGGAGCTGTCGACGATCGGCCATCCGCTCGCCGATCTCGGCTTTTGCTCGATGACCTGGCATTCGGCCCCGGACGAATATGGCGGCATCCTCGGCCTCGATCACGAGGCACTCGGCATCCCCAGCCAGCGCGAATTCCTCGACCATTATTTCGCCCATGCCGTGCCCACCGCGCCCCTGCAACGCTTCCACCTGGTTTTTTCGCTGTTCCGTTTCGCGGTGATCTTCGTCGGCATCGCCGACCGGGCGCGGGCAGGCAGCGCGGCGTCGGCCGATGCCGCCGGCAAGTGGCCTCTCGCCGGCCGCTTTGCCGTACGTGCTCAAGAGATCATCCAAGGGGCAAGACCGTGGAGCGCCGCCTGAGACGAGCGCTCGCGCCCTGGTCCTTTCCCTACCCGCGGCGTCAGCAAGCCAATCCCAGAGGCTTTGCGAACGCCGGATCACGACCGGCGGACAGCGCTTCGTCGGCTGGCGACCAGCTTCAGCCAAGGCGCCAAATGGAAGGCGCTCATCAGCAAGTACATCATGACCATTCCGCTCAGCGGCGACGCATCTTGCGCCGCCGAGCAGATCATGTCCGCACCACCGGCAACGGCCGTCTGCAGCGCCATCATTACGAAGGTTGGCGCGGCTGCCAGGGATAGCCAGTCGGCCGCGCCGCGGGCGGCGACATTGTCGCTTGGGAAATCGGCAGATCCGCTGCCTGCGGGCGGCATCTTCTGCGTATCGTTGGAGTGCAGTGTCATCGAACGTCAGCCTTGGCCGTACTCGTCGTGACGGCGCCACCAGACGCCCGTCTCGTTACGCCCTCGGGGCGCGCGGTCGAGCCACTGATACATGCCCCAGAGGCCGTCCAATCCGCGCGCATAGGTGGAATAGGCGTGGTAGGCGACGCCGTCCTCGAGCACGAACGTGCTCATGCC
>NZ_RZSX01001147.1:0-1623 GCF_004023105.1 Mesorhizobium sp. M5C.F.Ca.IN.020.32.2.1
ATTCAAAGGGTCCGCGCGCGAGGCGGCGTTGCCATCGTGGTCGCGCACCGGCCGAGCGCGCTGGCGAGCCTGGATCAGGTTCTTGTGATGGCAAACGGCCGTATCCAGGCCTTTGGCCCGAAGAATGAGATCTTGAACAAGATAACTCGCCCAGCAGGCGTGCCCTTGAAGGTCGTTTCCGGACTTGAAGAGACGGCATCCTGATGGCGCAACGCACGATCTTCGCGGCGGATCGCACCATTCGACGCTATCTGCTTGGCGGTGTCGCAACCTGCATCCTGCTGGTTGGCGGGGCGGGGAGTTTGGCCGCCGTCACCGAGCTTTCCGGGGCCGTTATCGCTTCGGGAAAATTGGTCGTCGATTCCAGTGTCAAGAAAGTACAGCATCCAACCGGTGGAGTGGTCGGCCAAATCTTCGTCCGGGAAGGCGATGCCGTGCAATCGGGCAAGGTTTTGATCCGCCTCGATGAGACGATCACTCGGGCCAATTTGGCGATCGTCACCAAGAGTCTGGACGAATTCGAGGCGCGCCTGGCTCGCCTTGAGACCGAGCGCGACGGCAAAGGAAGCATCATCTTTCCAGCTTCGCTTGTGTCACGGCAGGATGCCCCCGAGGTTGGTCGGGCGATGGCCGGAGAGCAATCTCTGTTCGAATTTCGCCGACAGGCACGCGCCGGTCAGAAGGCTCAGTTGGAAGAGCGCATTGCGCAGCTTGCCGAAGAAGTTTCCGGCTTGACCGAGCAAAGAGATGCCAAGAGCCAGGAAATTGAGTTGATCGGGTTTGAGCTCGAAGGCATGCGCGCACTTTGGCAACGCAAGCTGGTTTCAATCGATCGCATAACTGCGCTTGAACGCGATGCCGTGCGGCTTAAAGGTGAGCACGGGCAACTGACTGCATCGATTGCGCAGGCGAAGGGTCGTATCGCGGAAACCCGGTTGCAGATCATTCAGGTCGACCAGGATTTGCGCAGCGAGGTAGCGAGCGAGCTGCGCGACGTCCAGGCAAAGATCTCTGAATTCGTCGAGCGCAAGGTTTCGGCCGAAGATCAGCTCAAGCGAATCGATATACGCAGTCCGCAGAACGGCGTCGTTCATCAGCTCGGCGTGCACACGGTCGGTGGCGTTATTTCTCCGGGAGAGCTCATCATGCTGATTGTCCCGGTGACAGACGACCTGACCGTCGAGGCGCGCGTGGCTCCGCAAGACATCGATCAATTGACGCCAGGGCAAAGCGCGACCCTGCGGCTGTCGGCATTCAATCAGCAAACAACGCCGGAACTGAGTGGTGCCGTCAGCAAGATTTCCGCCGACCTCAATCTCGATGAGAAAACAGGCGCCGGCTTTTATACCGTGCATGTTGTTTTGCCGCGCACAGAGCTTACCAGGCTCAAGGGCCTGACCTTGGCGCCAGGCATGCCTGTCGAGGTATTCTTTTCGACCGGCAGCCGCACCATGCTTTCCTATCTCGTGAAACCTTTGGCGGATCAAATCCAACGGGCATTCAGGGAAGAGTAGCTGCGTCTCTGGACGACCCCACGAGCTGAATTCCGGAACTAGGACGCGATTTTGCCGTTTCGCCGGAAATTGGAAGCGATCCCACATGTCCGAGTTGACGAATGAAGAG
>NZ_RZSX01001148.1:0-1622 GCF_004023105.1 Mesorhizobium sp. M5C.F.Ca.IN.020.32.2.1
GACAGCCTCTGCCTCGGCCAGGGCATCGGCTGTGCAGGCCTCGCGGAAATGGCCCGACAACCGGACATGGCCGAAGTCTTCGGCCTTGTGATGGAAGAAACGGGTCGTGCCGGGGGTATTCGTCGCCAGCACCGCGAGGCTCCGTCCCTCGGACGCCAGGATCTCTCCGAGTGTTGCCGCAGACATCAGCTTTCCGCCGCTTTCGAGATCGAGCTTGCGAAGCAAAACGGCATCCGACGTGTCGATGTAGCGTGGCGGCGAAACGGATCTGTCGACATATTTGTTGCCGACCATGCCGTGTCCGTTGGTCGTGGCGCCGGTGACGAGGCTCGGAAAGGCTGAGCGGGTCTCGCTTGGATAGACTGTGCGATGCTTTGACAGCGTGACGCCCTGCGCCTGCAGTCGGACGAGGTTCGGCGTCAATTCCGCGGCGATGAGGTCGGGGCGAAGGCCGTCAAAACTGACGATGAGGAATTTGCAGTGAGAGCCCGGCGTCATGATTTGTTCCTATCGAGCTTGCCGTTGTTGAATTGAAGCTGCAATGGCATTCGGACCTTGCCTAAACGCCATTGCGATGGGCTATCTGAAACTGCAGCCGGTCACGATCATCCCGTCAGCTGGTCGTAGGTAGCCCTGATCTGCTCCACTCGCATCTGCAAGTCATCAACGGTTGCGGGTTTGCCAGTCCCGAACCGCACACCATTTGGTGCCGTGGCATTGCCAACAGCGTAGAGCTCGCCCGGCGCGATCCTTGTACCCAGCAATTCCAACTCGGTGACAAATTGACGGCCGGTGACGCTTGCCGGGAGGGGTAGCCAGACGTGCAGGCCCTCGCGCTTGGCTCTGAAACCGGTGCCCGCCAGAACGTCCGCCACTATAGCCTGGCGCTTTCGCGTCTCCTCGCGCACAGCAGAAATGATGCGTTCGATACGTCCGGTTTCGATCAGTCGGGTAACTGCGGTGACGTTCGCAGGCGCGCACATCCAATAGGTAGCGCGCACCCCCGGCCAGAACCGCGCATTGGCCTCCTGGACAGAAGGCGCCACGACATAGCAGGTCTTCAACCCTGCGGCGACGCCTTTTGTGGTCCCCAGAACATACCAGGAGATTTCCGGAGCGAAGGTCGAAAGCGGTGGCGGCTGATCGGTAGGAAGCAGCGAGTAGATATCATCCTCGATGATTGCAACACCATACTCGCGCGCGATCCGGGCAATTTCCTGCCGGCGTTCGATGCTCATGATGCCCGTGGTCGGATTTTGGATGGTGGGTGTCGAATACATCGCCTTCGGCGAATGGATCCTGCAGGCGTCGCGGAAAGCTTCCGGCTCCATGCCCTCCTCGTCGATCGGCAGGGGAATAACCTCGTAGCCGAAGAATGAGGCGAACTGCCCAATCGAGGGGTAGGTCACATGATCGACCGCCAGGCGACCCCCGACACCGACAATCCCGAGTATGAGACTCAGCAGGGCGACCTGAGTGCTGTTTGTGATGATCATACGATCTGGATCGGGCACCTCGCCCAACCGCTGGGAGACAAACTCTGCAGCTGCCGCGCGATCCCGCGCGGTCCCATGGAAATTGTGGGAAGCGAAGAGGCTTGTCAGATCATTACGGTTGAGTAC